>JBCCRG010000124.1:0-9116 GCA_039208155.1 Bacteroidota bacterium
CGCCCGATGTCCGCCGGGTCGCTCCCCGCGAGGCCCGCCCCTGCCGTCTCCCCGGAGGGCGAGACCGCGTCGAGGCTTTCGTCATAGCCGACCTCGCCCCCAGCTGTCTGGGCGTGCGCAGCGGGCAGCAGGAGGCCCACCAGGAGGAAGACAAACGCGGATCGGAGACAGGACATGAGCGGCGGGAATCCAGGCGGAAGAGGAGTCAGCAAGCCAGCCCTGGGCGCGATGGTGCATGGGTTGCCGGTGAGCCTGGGATGATACGCCCTTGCCCGCGAGCATCCGTACATAAAGGCCACGGTCGAATGGGTGGCGCTCCTACCCGCAGGCGCTCGTGTACCAGACTATCAGCTCAGTGCGGCGATCCATTCCGCTACCCCCTCGGCGATGGCATGGGCGAGGCCCTCCTGGTTCTCCGCCAAAAACACGAGCTGCTCGGGGTTGGTCAGGAACTCGCATTCCACAAGAATCGCGGGCATGTGCGTGAGGCGGAGGACGGCAAAGTTCGCCTCCTTCACCCCCCGGTTCTTATGGTCCGGGAACCTGCGAAGCATGCGGTCCAACACCTTGCCCGCTCCTACTGCCCCGGACGCTGAGCCGGGGAAATGAAAGACCTCCATGCCCTCGGCCTGCGGCGAGCCGGCTGCGTTGCTGTGGATACTCACGAAGAGGTCAGCTTCGTAGCGATTGGCAAACCTCGCCCGGGCTGCCAGGCTCAACGTCCGGTCGCTCTTGCGCGTCATCAGCACGTTGTGCCCCATCGATTCCAGAAGCTGCTCCATGATCAGAGCCACGTCGAGGTTGACGGTTCGCTCTTCGAGTCGGAAGGGCGTCATTCCGATGGCACCGGGGTCTGTGCCGCCGTGCCCGGCATCAATACAGATGTTCATCGCGTTGCTCGTTGGGGTTGCACTGTACAGGCTAGAGTCAGTTGATCGGTGGTTCAGTACATCAGTGGTTCAGTATCTGCCTGTTCCAAGGCATGGCGCTCGTTTACGCGGGCTCGACCGTAGCAAGCTCATCGCAAACCGCTCTCTCACGATACCAAACGCACTCAACACCACGCAACCAGCGCGCGTGCGCACGGAGCTATGACCGAGAACGCGCTTCGAGGTCGGCAATGATCGGCTCCAGCCACGTCGTGTCTGCGCCCCGCTCTGCGCGTGCCTGCTCGATCATCCTGAGGTTGTTGGCCGTGGTGCCCGGCTCCCACGTCTCGCGGATGACCGCAGCCGCCTTGGCGAGCGAACGACGCGCAGCCTTAGGTTCGTCGTCGAGCACGGCGAGTTTCAGCATGGTCGCATGGTCCCAGTAGTCGGGCGTTGTGGTGGCGAGCCGCCGCTCGACGGCAAAGCGCACGACCGGGAGTAGGCGCTCCTTCTCTTCCAGCGAGTCGTCTTCGCCCTGGATGTCCAGGAGGGTCATCAGGTTGATGCCCGGGTAGGCGTCCCGCTGATCGGCCAAGAAGCCGCGGCGGTAGGCATCAATCGCCTGGTCTAGGTGCCCCTCGGCGGCTACGAGGTCGCCTGCTTCGCGGGCCTCCTTCCACTGGTCCTTGTGGATCCGCCCGATCAGGCCCAGCGTCTCCGAGCTCGGCCCCTGCTGTTTGTCCACGCCTTCGAGGATCTGGAGGGCTTTAGCGCGATCGACGGCGTTCTTGTCCCGGCCCGCCCGCCGGTTGTAGGCAAAGCCGAGCTGCTCCCGGACCAACACCTGGCGCTGGAGCACGGCGGGCATCGCCTCCACCAGATCGATCATGCCGTCCGGGTCGCCCACCGCGCGGTAGGTCAGCATCAAGTCCACGACGGTGGCCGCCTCCACGGCATCCAACCCGGGGAGCTGCGCTCGGAACGTGGCGAGGTCCGCGCGGGCCGCAGCGCCGTCCTCTTTGTGCTTCTCCCGGATGGCCTCCAGCTGCCGCTTGTAGCGCTCGTTGGCTTGGGTGCGTTCACGAAACACGTCGGTCTTGAGCCGAGCGATGTCGCCCGGCTTCCAGCCTGCCAGCAGTTGGAAGAGCGGGCTATCGACGGGGGCCTCGGCGACCGTCAAACTCCGCAGTTCACGGAGCCGCTCGGCGACCGCCTGGCGCAGTCGAGCTACCTCCGCGTCCCCGAAGGCGTTGTCGTCGCCTAGGTCGTATGGAAGGGACCGCAGGAAGCTGACGTCGAAGGGAATCTTCTGATGCTGGGCGAAAAGGGTGAGCGTGGTGCGGGGGCGGGCAGCGTGCCGCACCCCGAGTTCGTAGAGGACGTTGGCGTTGGCGGTGGTCAGATCAGCGAGCGCGTAGTCGCAGAGCAGGAGGCGCTCGAACATAGGCTTGTGGATGATGCCGCCGGTCCGCTCGCCGTCGGCGCGGATGGGCTCCATGCCTGCCTCCTCAATGGCCGGCCGCAGCGCCTCGTGGTAGACCCGGTCGAAGTCGATGTCGGGCCTCCCTGAGGGGTCGGGCTTGTCCCCGAAGGGCATGATGACGAAGCACAGGGGGCGTTGGTCTGCAGCAGACATAGACGGGCACGGGGAGAACAGAAGAGAACGAAAAGACCCACGGTCTTTAGCGGAAAGCTACGTGCTCAATCTAACGGGTCTGCCACCAGGAGACGCATCGAGCAACGCACGTGCGTGGGTACGTGTCTACCCAATGCCTTTGGTAATTCGGAGGCACGTGCGCACACCTCACATGCTCCGCGTCGGCGGTCATCGTCTTCGTACTGTAGCGCCCCCATCTCCTGCATCGGTAGAAAGCAGGCTGAGGACAGACGTCTCACGCGTAGTGCGTCACGGCGCGTCCAGCACCGCACGGAAGCCTTGCCCGGCGTTCCCGTAGCTGGCCTCGTAGGCCCCGTATGTCCGGTCGGCCACCTCGGAGAGGGCGAGCAGGCCCTCCGTGCCGCCCCGGTAGCCGCTGCCAAGCGCGCGCGGCCCCGGCCAGTCCGCGTTGACGAAGCCATACGGGTAGCCGAGGTCGTCCACGTAGCCCTGCCCCGGCGTCCCGCGAAACGAGCGGCCCTCAGGCGTCCCGACGGAGACGACGCGCTCCCATAGCCCGCCCCGGAGGTCGACCGCGCCCCATCGGGAGCGCCGCTCGGACGCGCCGACGCGCTCCGGCAGTGCCCCATCGGCGTAGCGGGCGGAGTCAGCGGGCGTGCCGGCGGCGGCTTTCTCGTATTCGAGTTCGGTCATGGGGCGGAGGCCCGCCCACGAGGCCCAGCCGATGCCGTCGGCCCAGCCGAGGAAGTTCGCGGCGCGGTCGGGCAGGGCGGCCGCGCAGCCCGCATCACCGCAGGAAATCGTGCCGCCCTCGTCGGCGTACGACGGGTAGGCGGTGATATCGCGAGCCGCCCGTGCGCGCGGTGGCAGCAGCGCGAGGAAGTCGGCATACTGCCCCTGCGTGACGGGGTACTTCATGACATAAAACGGCGCGGCCCCCTTCGGAAAGGCTGCCGGGATCGGCCCCGCCTGGTCGCCGCCGACGTATGCCTCCCCATCGGGCACGTTGTAGTACAATGCCGAGGGCCCTGCGCCCACAGCGATCTCGTCTTCGGACACGACGCGGAAGGTCCCGCCGTCCGCCGCCCGGAACGCGTTGGGCTGGCGCAGGCTATCGACGGCCGCCTCGCCGACCTCGAACGGGCCGCCCGGCACATGGACCAGTTCGACGCCGAGCACGCGAACAGGCACGCCGTCCTCGGGCAGGTCGAAGTAGCTCGCGCCGTAGGTCCACGCGGCTTGGACCGTGACCTGCACGCCGCCCTGGCCGTCGGCGGCCTGGTGGAGCACGAGCCCGTTCGCATGCCCGGCTGGGAGCACCGAGGACGAAAGCGACATCGGGACGTTGCCCTCAGCCGAAGCCCCGCTTGCGACAAAGCGCAGGTCGCCCCAGACGCCGGGCTCGCGCTCGAACTTGGCGAAGAGCCACACCGCGTCCCAGCTCTCGCCGTTGCGCCGCGACCCCTCCCACGCTACCTCGAAGGTGACAGGCACCGTCTGCGCGGTCGTGTCCCGGTCGGTGAGGTGAACGCGGAGGTTCTCGATCTCGACGGACTGGGCCGTCGCGCTCAACGCGGTGCTGAGGAGGGCAGCAACGAGGAGGACCGAGAAGAGGACGGGCAGAACCGAAGGGCGCATAGGCTCAGGCTGGATAGGATTCCTGAGTGTAGCACCCAGAGGGGCTATGCCGCCGCGCGCGTCGACAAGCGGCGGCTCCATGCGACCAAGCGCGTGGGCTGCTGCCCTGGATCGGTCCAGGGCTCTCCGCGACCGTTCAGTCCGCCGCGTCGCGGTAGGCCCGCATAGTGTCAACTTCCAGTTCGAAGGGTCCGTCGATCCCGTCGAGGATGTAGAGGCCGAACGCCTCCACCTCCGCCAGGTCGATGGGCGCGGCGGTGACGGGCTGGCCCCAGACCGACGTGCCGAGGGCGCTGAAGGGGACGCGCACCCACGTCCACTCCGGCGTCGTCTCGAAGGGGGCCTGCCGGGAGACGCGCCGCCAGCCGCGCCGGGTGCCGTCGTCCACCTCCACCTCGAACGTCCGGCCGCTGCCGCGCACGCGCAGCTCCACTCCGTCATAGCCGCTGAGGTCGACCGACGCGCGGGTCCGAATGGACGTAAAGCCGCCGCCGCGCGTGACGAGCTCCCCGGTGAAGCGCAGCGTCCCGCCCTCGATGGCGATGAAACCCTGGGAGAGCCCCCCCATCACGCCGTCGTTGGTGACCTCCCAGGAAGCCTCGTCGGGCGCGTCGAACGCAAACAGGGTCAGCGGAGCCACCAGGGACGCGCCCTCCTCCCCGTCGGTGGGGCTTGCCGGGAGTACGAGGAGCAGGAGCGAGACGAAGACGGGCAGCAGGGCGGAGACGGGCAGCATAGCAGCAGAGAGAAGAGCAAACGGGGATAGGCCCTCGGTGAGACGCCGCCTGGCCCTCCAGGTTGCCGCGACGCCGACGCGGCTATCGAAACGCTCGGCGAGGTCCGCTTCCCTCGCCTCGCACCCTGTGGCTCTGCACAACGCGGGGCTGCACGCCTGCCACCAGGCCGTGCCCGTGTGAGGAGGCTTTATGAAGCTGCTCGGCAAGAGTACTGATGGCTGCAATCGGCTGCGACAGACCGCCCCCGGCGTTGCGCTGCATCGCCAATGCGGGCGCATGCCTGCTTCGCGCGCCTGGATGGCGGTCGTCTCGCTCGCTTTCGCCCCGATCCTCCCTTACCAAACAGCATCTCTAAGGCTTTGACTCGATGGGGACGTACGCGCGTCCGTTGAACCACTGGAGGTTCACCTTGCCCTGCGCGCGGAGCCGGGCCAGCGCCTCCGCGGCGAGAGGCGTGTCGAGGTCGGCAGACTCCAGCGAGCGCCGAGTGCCTTGCTGCACCAGACTCAGCAGGTGCCCGGAGTCGCTGTCGCGGTAGGTGCGGGCCGTCAGCACGACGGCGCCCGCGCTGAGTTCGTAGCGGTCGTAGTCGTAGTAGTACGCGTAGAGGCCATCGGCGTCGGGCGCGGACGCCTCGATGCAGTGATGCCGCACGACGGTGATGGCCAGGCCATCCCGCTCCACGGTCTCGGCTGGGAAGGCGTCGCACGTCGAGATCGGTCCCGAAGCAGTCGGCTCCGACGTAGCCACCTCAGGGGGCGTCGTCGAGGCGCAGGCGCTGAAGAGGAGCGCAAGGACACCGAGCGTGCAGGTACGGAGCGGCAGGCCAGTCATGGGTGATCAGTCGTGGGCGAGGCGGAAGCCGTCGCCGCTCTCACGGTAGGTACGGTCGTGGCGGAAGCGCGCGGCCGTGCGAACGTTGTACGGCGCGTTGAGCCAGGAGCCGCCGCGCAGGACGTATTCCTGACAGCCCTCGCCGCCGAACAGATTCTCGTGCGCTGGGAGCGCCTCGCCGTGGCTGGGGGCCGGGCAGCCCGGCTGCCAGCAGTCGGCGACGTATTCCCACACGTTGCCGTGCATGTCGTAGAGCCCGAACGCGTTGGGCGGATAGCTCTGAACGGGCGCTGTCGAGTTCGGACGGCCGCAGTCCTCGGACATGAATCCATAGCGCGCCATCGAGCAGTCGGCCTCGTCGCCCCAGGCGTAGCGGGTGGTCGTGCCTGCGCGGGCGGCGTAGGCCCACTCGGCCTCAGTAGGCAGGCGGTAGGCGCGGCCCGTCTCGCGGTTGAGCCACGGGAGGAAGGCCGTCGTGATGTCGTCCCAGCTCACCTCGATCACCGGACGCGTGCCCTTGCCCCAGCCGTTATCGCCGCCATCGGCGGTGTTGTCCGGGCAGGCCCCAGCCTCGATGCAGCGTTGGTAAAGCGCCCAGGTCGTCTCCGTCTCGGCGAGATAGAACGCCCCGACGGTCACGGTGTGCTGTCGGATGCCAGCGTCGTGGTCCACCCACTCCTCAGCGGCACACGGCTCGTCGGCCTCGCCGCAGCCCTGGAGGAAGCTCCCCGCCGGGATGGCCTTCATCACGAACGGGACGCCCTGGACCACCTCGGTGTAGTCGGACTGTGCGCCCACGCGGGGTGAAGCCAGCATTCCAACGAGGAGAACGAGGCCGAGTCGGAGCATAGAGCGAGGGCGCTTGGAGCGAGCCAGGGTCAACGACGACGGCGCAGGATACGCCCAGCTTGAGCGCTGCGCTGGGGCTCACTCCGCGTGCTCGCGCTCGCGCCGCATCCGCTCGGCACGGATGCGCTCGGCGAGGACCCGCTCGCGCGTCGGCACCTGCAGGCTGATGTAGGCCACGCCGACGAGCCCCAGTGTGGCGACGGCCGACCGTCCGATCCAGGACGGGATCGCCCAGAGGCTCAGCGACACCGCCACCGCGATGGCGGCGATGGCCATGCCTTTCGCGCGGCGCGGCATCCCGAGGCCGTCGCGGTAATCCTGCACCATCGGACCAATGCCGGGCAGGCCGAGCACCCAGCGCTCCAGGCGCGGGCTCGACCGCGCGAAGCACGCCGCCGCGCCGATGAAGAACACCGTCGTGGGGAGCCCAGGTACGATCACACCGAGCATCCCCAGCCCGACGCACATCAGCCCAACGGCTGCCCACACCGCACGGGCGAGCGCGTGCCGCTCGGCCTCCGGTGTCGGAGGCGTCGGCGCGTCGGTTGAGCGCGGCTCTTCGATGGACATAGAGGCAAAGGAAGTAGACAGCGCAGATTACGCGGCATCGCCCCCACGAGGTTCGGGGAGGTATAGCGCGGGTGCCGCCTGGAAACACAGCAGGTCAAAAAATCGAGGGGGCCGTGATGAGATCGCGCCAACGCCTACGTAGCTCCTACCACCTTCCCCTTGTTCTGCCGCTGTCATGCGCCTGCATTCCCTCCGCCCGCTCCTCGCTCTGCTCCTTGCGCTCGGTCCCGCTGTGGCGGCGCAAGACTGTACCACCACGTGGACCAGTGCCAGCGGTGGCACCTGGACCGACGCTGCCAACTGGTCGAGCGGCGTGCCAACGACGGCCGACCGCGCGTGCGTCCTCCTCGGTGGGACCTACACGATCACCGCGAACCGCATTGATGCGCTCGCGCTGTTGTTCGGCGGCGAGGCAGGCACACAAACGCTCGTGCTCACCGGCCCGGTCACGCTCACCGAGCCGAGCGCGCTGGGACCGAACGCCGTCGTGGACTGGCGGAGCGGCTATCTGGAAGCGGGCACGCTGGTCAACGAGGGGCTCATCCGCTTCACCGGCGCCAACGCCAGCCGCGGCGCACGCGGCCCCACCGCCGTCCTCCGCAACACCGGAACCGTCACCTGGGAAGGCTCCGGCATCCTCTACGTCTACAACGGCGCCCGCTTCGAGAACGCCGCCGCCTTCAACGTCTCCGGCACCGGCAGCCTGCGCGGCTTCAGCGGGGTGGGGACGTTCGTGACAGAAGCGAGCGCCACGCTCACCAAGACCGGCGACGCCCTCTGGGAGATCTTCGGCACCCTCGACGTCGAGAACGAGGGCACGTGGCGCATCGAGGGCGGCGCGGTCGAACTCGAAGAGGCGAGCACCCACCGCGACGCCACGCTCGCCGTGGCCGAGAACGCACGGCTGCAGTTCAACCGCCAACTCACCATCGAGGGCACGCTCACCGGCGCACCGCAGGGCCGCCTCGCGCTCAACGCGCCGATGACGGCGGGGCCGGGCGCGACGCTCGCCGTGACGGGCACGGGCCTCGAGTGGCTGAGTGGGTACCTCGAAGAGGGCCGCCTGCTCAACCGCGACCTGATCCGGTTCACGGGGGCCAACACGAGCCGGGGGGCACGCGGGGCGACCGCCGTGCTGCGTAACCAGGGCACGGTCAACTGGGAGGACTCCGGCATCCTGTATGTGTACAACGGCGCCCGCTTCGAGAACGCGAGTGCCTTCAACGTCTCCGGCACCGGTAGCCTACGCGGGTTCTCGGGCGTGGGGACATTCGTGACGGAGGCGGGCGGGACGCTGACGAAGACCGGCGAGGCGCTGTGGGAGATCTTCGGCAGCCTCACCGTCGAGAACGCAGGCCTGTGGTCGGTGGAGGGCGGGACGGTCGAACTCGAGGAGGAGACCACGCATCGCAACGCGCGGTTCGACGTGAGCGCGGGGGCCACGCTGCAATTCAACCGGCCGCTCACGGTCGTCGGGACGCTCACGAGCGCTCCAGCGGGCGCGCTCGTCCTCAACGCCAACCTGCTCACCGACCGCAACGCAGCGCTCGCGGTCTCGGGCGCAGGCCTGGAGTGGCGCACGGGCTACCTCACCACGGGCACGGTCACCAATCGCAACCTGATCCGGCTCACCGGCGCCACCAACAACCGCGGCGTGCGCGGCACCGACGCCCGCCTCCGCAACACCGGTACGATGGCGTGGACCGGCGACGGCTTTTTCTATGTCTACAACGGTGCCCGCTTCGAGAATGCCGCCACGCTCAACGTGGTGGGCAACGGCGGGCTGCGCGGCTTCACCGGCCTCGGCACGTTCGTCAACACCCCGACCGGCACCTTCACCCGCCAGGGGGACGGCGTCTTCGCCTTCGGCTCCGACGTCGAGCGCAACCGCAGCTTCGAGCCGTTCGATGCGACGCTGGATGGCATCGTCGAACTCGGCGGCGAGATCGACGCCATCGGCCTCGCCCTCACCAACCGCGCTGCCTTCGGCGTGGGCGGGCC
>JBCCRG010000125.1:0-9002 GCA_039208155.1 Bacteroidota bacterium
GCGGAACCGTCGGAAGAAGCTCGCAAAGTCGAAGGAGAAGAAGATCCTCGGCGTCGCAGGCGGCGTCGGCCAGTTCCTCGGCATCGACCCGACGCTGGTCCGCATCGCCTTCGTCCTCGCGACCATCTTCGCGTTCCCGACCGGCATCGCGCTCTACATCCTGCTCGGCTTCGTCCTCCCCGAGGCCGACGAGAGCCTGCGCGACAACGCCTCGAAGCGGCGCGCCAAGGGCCGAGGCGGCTCCGACCGCGACGAGCCGTTCATCCGCGTGATTAAGGATTGAGCGGGGGCTGTCAGCTGTCGGCCTGCGGGGCCGTGCTAAACCGACAGCCAATAGCCGTAAGCTGACAGCCTCTCCTCACGCAAGACCGCTGTAGAGCGACGCGATGCCGAACGTGAGCGGCTCGCTGCGGAGGTCGCGGTAGCCCGTCTCGCGCATCTCGCGGAGAAAGTCGTCGCCGTCGGGGAAGACCTTGACCGATTCGGGGAGGTAGGTGTAGGCCCCGCTGTCGCCAGAAACCGTGCGCCCAATGCGCGGGAGGACCTGCGTGAAGTAGAACTGGTAAGCCTGCCGCAGCCCCGGCGTGCGCGGGCGGCTGAACTCTAGCACGACGAGCGGCGCGTCTGGCCGCAGCACGCGGCGGATCTCAGCGAGCCCAGCGCGCAGGTTCTCGAAGTTGCGCACGCCGAACGCCACGAGCACCCCGTCGAAGTGCGCATCGGGGTAGGGGAGGGCTTCGCTCGCGCCGACGTCGAGGCGGATACCAGTGCCGTCCCCGACGCCGTTACCATTTGTGAGGAGATCGAGCCCCCGCTCGGCGACCTTCTCGCGGCCATAGGCGAGCATGCCCTCCGACGGGTCCACGCCGATGGTTTCGGCGGGTTGCAGCGCCTCGTGTGCCGCGATGGCAAGGTCGGCCGTGCCCGTCGCCACGTCGAGCAGACGCTCGGGTGGGCCGGTGAGGCGGTCGGAGAGCACGCGGATGGCGCGCTTGCGCCAGCGCACGTCGATGCCGAGCGAGAGCGTGCGGTTGAGCAGGTCGTAGCGCGGCGCGATGCGGTCGAACATCGCCGCGACCTGCTCGCGCTTGCCCTCGGCCTGGCCCGGCGGCGGGGCGAGGTCTGGAGCGCTGTCCGAAGCACGATCCGAGTTGGGGGGAGGGGGCATGGCGTTGATCGCGGGGTGCGTCCTAGTTTGACGTGTCGTAGCTTATGGGGGAAACCCCGAAAGCAGGGTCCGCTTCCGCCCGGCTGGCAGAAGAACAGGCGCTCTACGACGCCTGGCACGCTGCTTCGGTTCGATTCGACGTGGGCTTCACGGTGGCCTCTGCCGCATTGCGTCTATTTTCATTTTAAACTGAAACCACCAGGGGTGCCCGCCGATAAGGATTACGCGGACATCCTACGGACTTCCTCCTGCCCCTGGCCTCGTCGACCTGCACGCGCGCTCGTGTCTGATTTGCACCCTCCTGCTTCCACCACAGCGTCCCCCGCGCGCCCGCGCCCTGTCGCATTGGAGCGGCTGGCCGTCGCGGTGGCCCGGGCATTTCACCGAGGCCGGAGCGGACCGACCCGGGTGGAAGTCCCCGTCGGGCCGGTGCATCCGCTGGCGTGGCTGCACGCGCAGGACGACACGGATACGGCGCTCTACTGGCACGGGCGGGGCGAGCCGCTGACCGTGGCGACCTACGGTGTTGCGGAAGAGTTGATGGGTGCCGTCGCCGACGTGCTGCCGATGCTTGAGGCTCGGGTAGAGGCGCTCCGCCTGACGGCTCCGGTGTCGCGCTACTACGGCGGCTTGCGCTTCGATGGGAGTGACACCGTGGCGCGCGAGGAGCGCTGGGCGGCGTTCGTGTCCGCTCGCTTTGTGCTGCCCCGCTTCGAGTTGACAGCGGGCCCCCGAGCGGCGACGCTGGCCTGCCACGTCCTCCCCGGCGACGACCTCGATGCCGTGCTGGCCGACCTCGACGCCCTCCAGATGCCGGTGGCGGTACGCCTTCCCCTCCGTGCTCAGCAGATCGACCTGATGTCCCCCCGCCTGCGTTCGCGCACAGACGTGCCGAACGCCGAGGGCTGGGCGAGCCGCATCGCCGCCGCGATCGATGGGTTTGACGACGAGCGATTTGAGAAGGTGGTGCTGGCCCGCCGCGCCGCGCTGTCGTTCAGCGCGCCGATGGAGCCGCTGAGCCTGCTCGACCGCCTCGAAGCCGCGACGCCAGGCTGCTACCATTTTGCCTTCCGCTTCGCCGACGACCCCGACGCCACGTTCCTCGGGGCCTCACCCGAGCGGCTGATCTGCCGCGACGGACGCCGGGTCGAGACGGAGGCCGTCGCGGGGACGCGCCCACGCGGGCTGCTCCGCGGCGACGACGCCCGGCTCCGCGACGAACTCCTCGGCAGCGAGAAGGACCGCCGCGAGCACGGCTACGTCCGCGACGCGATCCTCGACGCGCTGCGTCCTGTTACGACCCGCCTCGACATCGACGCGGAGGCGAGCGAACTGGCACTCGCGAGCAAGCGCCACCTCCGCTCCGGCATCCGCGGCACGCTCCGCGACGGCATCGCCTCGACCGACCTGCTGGCTGCCCTCCATCCGACGCCCGCTGTAGGCGGCACGCCGACCGATGCCGCGCTCGCGTTCCTCCGCGACACCGAGCCGTTCGACCGGGGCTGGTATGCCGGGCCCGTCGGCTGGGTGGGGGTCGATTCGGCTGAGTTCGCTGTCGCGATCCGCTCGGGGCTGGTGCGCGCGAACACGCTGGCGCTCTACTCCGGCGCAGGCATCGTGCGCGGCTCGGTCGCCGAAGCTGAGTGGGCCGAGATCGAGCACAAGCTGAGCGACTTCCTCGGCGTGCTGGGCCTTAGCGCTGGCGCTGGCGACGGGGCCTCCGGCGACGGCCGCGCTACGGACGGGGTGCCGCACCTCTCGCTGGGATAGAATGGGCGGTGCTACCTTACGGCTGTAGGGCGACACCGAAATCATGCCGCAGAAGGAAGCCATAGCCGAAGTCGGCATCGACGAGCAGAGGCGCTTGTATCTGAAGCCGACGACGCTCACGTTCACGCATATCTATCGAGAGGCGGCTGGAATCCGCTGGGACCGAGAACTCGGTTGCTTGTATTCCCAGGTTCCGCAGAAATGGACCTATCTGCAATGGTTCCAGCGTATCGCCGAAGTGACGAAGCACGTCTGCGGATGGGAGTTCACGCCGTCCACGAAATGGGCCAACATACCTGACGACGTACGCCAGGACATGGAGGTGTGGCTAGACTCGTGGGACCCTGATCCGCTCTTGACTGAAGAGGAGAAGGAGCACCAGCACCATCTCCAACGTCTGAGAACCTATCACGCTGAGCAAGAGCCCAGCTTAAAAGCGCGAGCCAGAGAGCTTTTCAGGCAGGAGCGGTACGAGGAGGTCATGAGGCTGGAGTCTCGAATTCGGTATCCCGAATTCCTCTCCGGGTCAGAACGGAAGATGTTCAAGCTGGCTCGTGAGCGCGTCTGACAAGACGGCATAGCAGAGCGCGGCTTGAGCAATATTCGCCTCACCGCCTCACCACACGCAGCGGCAGGCCGCCCTTCGCTTTCAGGATGATGCCTGCGTCCAACTTCGGTGGACGCGTCCACGCAGCGTCTAGTCGGAACGCCTGGGCGAGGGTCGCCAGGACGAGGTGCGCTTGCAGGAGCGCGTGCCGCCGCCCGATGCAGATGTGCCGTCCGAAGCCGAACGGAGCGTAGTGCAGCCCAACGAACGCGTCCGGCGTGCCGTCTGCCGTGAGGAAGCGCGTCGGGTCGAAGTCGTCGGGCTGGTCCCAGAAGTCGGGGTGGCGGTGGAGCGCGTAGGGGCACAGCATCACGTGCGCGCGGATCGGGACGCGCCAGCCGCTGCCTGCGCCGTCCGGCACCACGTCGTCGGCGAGCGCGATGCGGTGGTAGGCCCAGGCGGGCGGGTAGAGCCGCAGCGTCTCGTGCAGGACGGCCTCCGTGTACGGGAGCGCCCGGAGATCGGCCAGCGTCGGCGCCCGGCCTTCGAGCGCAGTGTCGAGTTCGGATTCCACGCGCGTTCGCACGTCAGGGTGCTGGGCGAGGAGGAGCCACGCGGCTGAGAGTGCTCCGGCGGTCGTGTCAAAGCCCGCGAAGAGGAAGGTGTTGAGTTCGTCGCGGATCTGCTGCCGGTCGAGCGTGCCGTCGGCCTCGGCATCGAGGAGGAGGCGCAGGAGCGGGGCCGGTTCGAGCGCGCGCGGGTCGGTGCGGGACAGTGCGGCGCGTTCGATCACGTCATACGTCACCGCGTCGATGCGGGCGAGGGCGGCGGCGGCGCGCTGGGTGCCCGGCGGGCGCAGGCGGCGGAGACCAGGCGTGCCGTGCCAGACGCGGCGGAGGAAGTTGTTCGCCAGGCTCGCGTGCTGGAGCACGATGTCGAGGTCCGCGATCAGCGCGTCGGCATCGACCTCCAGTGCGGGCGCGAACATCGTGCGCGTCATCACGCGGAGGAGCAGCCGCTTCATCGCCGCCTGCGCATCCACGACCGCTCCCGGCTGCCACGCGGCCAGCAGCGCGTCGAGTTCGGTGCGCAGCGCGGCCTCCACGGCCGCGTCGTACTCCGTGCGAAACGCCTGCCCGACGAGCCGCCGCTGCTGCTTCCAGAGGTCGCCTTCGCTCGTGAACAGCCCCTGCCCGATCAGCGGCCGGAGGTCGTCGAGAAGCTTGCCGCGTGTGTAGTTCGCGGCGTTCTCGCGGAGGACGTAGCGGACCAGGTCGGGGTGGTTGACGAGGTACGTCTCGACATCGCCGAGGTGGAGGTAGACGAGCGGGCCGTAGGTGCGCGCGATGTGCGTGAACGCGCCGAGCGGGTCGCGCACGAGGCGTGGGAGCAGTCGGACGAAGCCGAGGCCCTGCGGCCCAGACGGGGAGCCTGGTCGGACGGAAAGGGCCGGAGGGGGGGACGTAGGCATCGACGGTAGAAGGTGGCCGCCAAGCTACGTGCGAGACGGGCGCGCGTCGCGTCCGGGCCTGCCGTGTTCGAGAATGCCGTGGCATTTTGCAGCGCCCGGTCAAAGTGCAACAGCGTCGCGCTGCAGTTCCAAATGAATCGGTAGAATCGAACCATGTGGCGCGGTGTGTTCACGTGGCAATGCTGGGAGCGCTCCGTTGACAATCGGACGAGGCAAAGCCGAAGACACCGGAGGCGCGTCCGTTTACCTCGCCGAAAAGTCCGCTCGCGGAACAGGGTTTGGCAGGAGAACGGGCACCACCGCGTCGGGCCAGGCTCTCCAGGCTGGCCCGCCGTCCTCATCCCACCGCTGGCCGAACGCCCCCGTTCATCACAGCGACTTCCCCTCATGCCCCGCCCCTACCCCCGGCGCTCCACCGCGTCTTCCCTGCTCGCGTCGGGACCCCGTATCGGCTTGGCCGCGATGCTCAGCGGTCTCCTGCTCCTCGCGGCCTGCGACGCAATGGAGTCGGAACCAACGCCCGGTGCCGACCCCGACGTGCTGCGCGTCGACCCGGCCTTCGAGTACGCCACCAGCCGCGCGCTCACGCTTGCCCTGCGCGAAGCCGACGGTCGCCAGGTTGTCCGCTACGACCTCTACCGCCTCGGCGCCGACGGGCAGCGTCACCACCTCGGCGCGACGATGCCTGCCTCCGACGGCACGGCCCGCGCCACGCTCAGCGTACCGGGGGAGACGGATCGGCTGATCGTCCGCCGCTCTGCCGACGGCTTCGTGGCGGAGAGCGAAGTGCGCGTCTGGCAGGACCAGGTCGAGGCCACGTTCGACGCGCTCACCGGCACCGCGCCCGCCTGCGCGGCCGACACCTACTACGCGACCAACAACAGCGGCCAACTCGTCGAGATCGACGGCGAGACGCTTGAAGCCACCGTGCTGATGGGGCTGCCCTACAGCAGCGACGCGGCCGCGATGGATCCGATACGCCGCCGCCTCTACATCGTCGAGCAGGGACGCCAGGGGCGGATGGGGTACTACGACCTCGACCAGGGCACGCTCATCCCTGTCGGCGCGTTCGGGACCAACATGACCCCGCGCCTCGCCTACAACCCGCGCGACGGCGACCTCTACGCGGGCTCACGCCGGGAACTGCAGCGCCTCGACCCGGCGACGGCGCAGATCGTGGCGCGCATTCCGGTTACAGGTGCGGCGGCCTTCGGCGGCGGCGACTTCGCCTTCGCGCCGGACGGCACGCTCTACATGAGCGGGAGCCGCAAGCTCATCCGCGTGGACGTGTCCAGCGTCCCGGCGCAGGCTACCACAATCACGACGGATCTCCCGCTGGACGTGACGAGCCTCACGAGCGGGTCGGACGGAATGCTCTACGCGGCCAACAACGGCGGCGACTTCTACCGCATTGACCGCACCACGGGTGCGGCGACGTTCCTCGGCGCGCTCGGCGTGCGGATCAACGACCTCGCCTACCTCCCCTGCGCCGCCGACCTCGACTTCGCCGTGGACTCCGACGCCGACGGCGTGCCCGACGCGCTCGACGACTTCCCCGCCGACCCGGGTGCGGCCTTCCAGCGCTTCGCGCCGTCCGCCGACCAGTGGGGGAGCCTTGCCTTCGAGGACCTGTGGCCGAGCACCGGCGACTACGACTTCAACGACCTCGTCGTTGCCTACCGTGTCACTGAAGTCACGAACGCGGCCAGCGAGGTTGTCCGGCTGACGGTGCAGACGCGGGTGGAGGCCGTCGGCGCGGGCTACGCGAATGGCCTCGGCTTCGCCTTCCCGTTCGACGCGCAGGCCATCGCGAGCGTGGACCACGGCGGGCACGACGGAGCGTCGTTGGCCGCGAGCATCCGCCGTGCTGCGAATGGTCTGGAGGACGGGCACACGGAGGCCGTGCTGATCGCCTTCGATGACGCCAAAGACCGGGTGCCGGGCGCGACGGGCTTCGTCAACACCGAGGCGGGCGCGCCCTACCTCCCCGGCGAGACGGTGACGCAGACGCTCACGTTCGCGGCGCCGCGTGCCGGGTCGGTGCTGGGCCAGGCTCCGTTCAACCCGTTCCTCTTCCGCCGCGACCAGCGTGGTCGAGAGGTGCATCTCCCCGGCCAGGCTCCGACGGCCCTCGCGGATCCTGCGTTCACGGGCACGCGCGACGACGTAGACAACGGCTACCGGACCGCCACGGGGCTGCCGTGGGCGCTGCACCTCGCCGAGGGCTTCCAGCATCCGCTCGAAGCGGAGCCCATCACGGACGCGTACCCGCTCTTCGCGCCGTGGGCGCAGTCCGGCGGGAACACCTACCCCGACTGGTACCGCTCCGAGCACGCCGACATGGCACGGATCTACCGGAGTGAGTGAGCAACCCAACGTCCAGTATCGGCCTGTGGCGGTGCGAAGCGGTGATCGTTCACACCTGCAGACGCCCATACGTTCACACACAGCAAGCGGCCACGTTTTTGCAGGACTTCACGACCGGCCCAACCGGGTCCGCGTATCCTTTCCTGCCGTATCTGCACCCTCACATCCGTGCCCGCTGTGTCTGTCAAAGTCATCGACCAGATCCTCGCCGCTGAGACGCCGCCGATCTCCTACGAGATCATCCCGCCCAAGCGCGGCTCGTCCATCGAAAGCGTCTTCGGTATCGTCGAGCAACTCAAGCCCTACGACCCGCCGTTTATCGATGTCACGAGCCACGCGGCGGAGATCTACTACGAGGAGAAATCCGACGGCACCGTGCGCAAGCACGTCAAGCGCAAGCGCCCTGGCACGCTCGGGCTGTGCGCCGCCATCCAGCACCGCTTCGGCATCCCGGCCGTGCCGCACCTGCTCTGTCAGGGCTTCACCCGCGAGGAGACCGAGGACGCGCTCATCGAGCTGCACTACCTCGGCATCCGCAACGTGCTCGCGCTGCGCGGCGACGACAAGGGCTACCGCAAGCCGACCGCCAACAACCGCTCGCGCAACGAGTACGCCCAGGACCTCGTCGGGCAGATCGCGGCGATGAACCAGGGCCACTTCCTCGAAGACCTCATCGACGGCCAGGCGACCGACTTCTGCGTCGGCGTGGCGGGCTACCCGGAGAAGCACTTCGAGTCGCCGAACCCGACGTGGGACGTGCTCGCCCTCAAGCGCAAGGTCGATGCGGGCGCGGACTACATCGTGACGCAGATGTTCTTCGAGAACCAGCACTACTTCGACTTCGTCGAGCGCTGCCGCGACGTGGGCATCACGGTGCCCATCGTGCCGGGCCTGAAGATCATCACCTCGAAGCGGCACCTCTCGTCGCTCCCAGCCTTCTTCCACCTGGAGATCCCCGAGGCGCTCGCCGCCGAGGTCGAGGAGGCCGACCCGAAGCACGTCGCTGCCGTCGGCATCGAGTGGGCGCGGCAGCAGGCTGAGGGCCTGCTCGAAGGCGGGGCTCCGGCGCTGCACTTCTACATCATGCAGACTGCCAAGCACGTCACGCAGGTCGTCGAGCCGCTACGCAAGCTGGCTTGAGGAAGTGGTTCAGCGATCCAGTAGCTCCGTGTTTCAGTGGAGCAGCCCACTGAAGCACGGCGTCACTGAAACACCGAACCACTGCGCGCAGCGCCCCTACCAGAACACGTTCTTCATGCAGAAGACGGAGCCGCCGGCCTTGAGGAACTCGCTCGTGTCGAGTTCGACGGCGGTGTAGCCGAGCGTGCGGAGCTGCTGGACGGTGTCGGTGCAGCCTTGTTGGATGAAGACGTGCTGGCCGTCCGGGCTGTGCGCGTTGCAGGCGAAGAGGTCACGCGCCTCGTGCTCGGGGGCTTCGATGAGCCGCGCGAAGTGCGCCGCGATGAGTGCCCGGCCCTCGTCGTCGAACGCGCCGGGGTAGGTGATCGCGGTCTGCTCGTCGAGCGGGCAGAGGCAGGTGTCGAGGTGGTAAAAGTCGGGGTCGGTGAGACGCAGCGGGAGGACCGGGAAGCCGAGCTTGGCCGCGAAGCGCTCGTAGACGGCGCGGTCGGTGCGGTAGCCGTAGCCGCCCCACAGCAGGAAGCGGCCCGGGTGCCAGA
>JBCCRG010000126.1:0-8995 GCA_039208155.1 Bacteroidota bacterium
CCGATGGTGACCGCCAGCCAGGGCATCCACATCGTCCTCGACAAGGAATTCCTGCCGGGCGACACCGCCATCATGGTCCCCAAGACCGACGACGGCCGCGTGCTCTTCGCGATCCCCTGGAACGATTCTGTCGTGGTCGGGACGACCGACACGCCGGTCGACCAGGCCGACACGGAGCCGCGCCCGATGGAAGAGGAACTCGACTTCGTGATCCGCCACGCGGCGCGCTACCTCACCAAGGACCCGACGATCGCTGACGTACGGAGCGCCTTCGCGGGCCTGCGTCCGCTCGTGGGCAACCCCGACGAAGAAGGCGGCACGGCGGCGCTCTCCCGCGACCATACGCTCCACATCTCCTCGACGGGCCTCGTGACCATCACCGGCGGCAAGTGGACGACGTACCGCAAGATGGCCGAGGACACCATCGACCAGGCCGCGACGCTCGCGGGCCTGCCCGACCGGCCCTCGCCGACCAAGACGCTTGGCATCCACGGGGCACACGCCAACGCACAAGCCTTCGGCGATCTGAAGCAGTACGGCTCGGACGCGCCGGGCATCCTCGCGCTCACCCGCGAAGACGCCGCGCTCGGCGAGCCGCTACACGAGCGCCGCACGACCATCGCGGCGCAGGTGGTGTGGGCGGCCCGCCACGAGATGGCGCGCACCGTCGAAGACGTGCTCAGCCGCCGCACCCGCGAGCTGCTGCTCGATGCGCAGGCGAGCATCGAGATGGCCCCGCAGGTGGCCGCGCTGCTCGCCCAGGAACTCGGTGGTCCTGAGAACGGCTACGACGAGGCCTGGCAGGCCGCGCAGGTCGAGCACTACGAAGCCCTCGCCCGCGACTACCTCATCGTCGGCGGCACGCTCGAAGTCGGCGACGCCCTCGCGGAAGCTTAGGCAGCGTCTCCCGCGCTAGCAGAGCCCAGCGCTCTCAAGGTTTCCTCGGCGGCAGTATGACGCTGCCGGGGAGTAGTCCACAACATCCTCTCTCTTCGTGTTTGTCGGGAGAGGGGACATCGCCTTATCTAAAATCCTAACGTTATGACTCCTTTCATTGTAGAATTTATCGGCACGGCGCTCCTGCTCCTGCTCGGCAACGGCATCGTCGCCAACGTCGTCCTCAACGGCACCAAGGGCCACGGCTCTGGCTGGATCGTCATCACGTTTGGATGGGGAATGGCCGTCTTCGTGGCGGTCTTCTGCGTCGGCGCGGTCAGCGGGGCGCACATCAACCCGGCCGTGACGGTCGGGCTCGCGCTGGCGGGCAAGTTCGCCTGAGCCTCGGTGCCGGGCTACATCGCGGCGCATATGCTCGGTGCTGCCGTGGGGACGACACTCGTGTGGCTGATGTACCGCGACCACTTCGCGGCGACGGAGGACGAGGGCGGCAAGCTCGCCCTCTTCTCGACGGGCCCCGCGATCCGCAACACCGCGAGCAATTTCATCTCCGAGGCGGTGGGGACGTTTGTGCTCGTCTTCGCGGTGCTATTTCTCGCGGCACCCAGTATTGCCGGGCCGGAGGGGACGGTCGGCGGCCTCGGCGCGCTCGACGCGCTCCCAGTCGGGCTGCTTGTGCTCGCCATCGGGCTCTCGCTCGGGGGGACGACGGGCTATGCGATCAACCCAGCGCGTGACCTCGGTCCCCGCGTCATGCACGCGCTGCTCCCGATCCCTCGCAAGGGCTCCTCCGACTGGAGCTATGCCTGGATTCCCGTCGTCGCGCCGCTCGTAGGCGGGGCGCTGGCCGCTTTCGCCTACCTCGCGCTCGCCCCTTGACTTGTTGTTCTCTGTTGAATCGATCCGGTTCGTGCCATGCGTACCCGTCCGCACCTATTACCTCTTCTCCTCCTCGTCGGCCTCTGGCTGGTGCCTGCCCCCGCCGCGCTCGCGCAAGAAAGCGAGACGGCCGCGGCCGCCTCGGTGCCCGGCACTGAGCCCGCCGAAGCAGATGCGCTGATGTCCATCGACGCTGGGGTGACGCTCACGAGCCGGTTCATCTACCGCGGCCTCAATCTCGGTGAGGCCCCGCAGGTCCAGCCGCGCGTGGCGCTCAACGTGCAGAACTTCCAAATCGCGCTATGGAGTTCACACCCGCTCGCGCCGCGCACCGATGCCACCGAGAACGTCTCCATGGTGGCGCGCGGCGAGAACTACCGGGAGGTGCTTTTCTGGATGCTCTACAACATCGATGTCGGCATCGGCACGCTCACGCCGTACGTCCAGAATCACTACAACCCCAACGTGGGTCAGCTCTTCGACTTCGACGGAGGCGGCGACGGGGCGCACTTCTTCCAGGGCCAACTCATGTTCTCGGGCAACGACAGCCTCCCGATTGATGCCCTGATCGGGTATGTCTTCCACAACGACCCGGGCCGGTCGGTCTACCTGGAAGCCGGGTATCGCTTCACGCTCGCCCAGACGGACCTGCGGGTGTTCGCGGGCGGCGTTCCGGCGAAGAGCCCGTTCAACGGCGTTCCCACCAACGAGGCCGCGCTCACCAATGTGGGCCTGAGCGCCTCCCGCTCGATCCAACTCACCGAGGCGTTCTCGCTGCCGATCGGCTTCTCGTTCGTCTTCAACCCGTACCTCGAAGACGCCTTCGCGGCGGTGAGCGTGAGTCTGTAGACGACGGGCGTGGACCGTGCGGCGCAGCGTGTAAACTTCACACGACTGGCGCAGAACCAACGGAAAATCGCCTCGTCCAACGGCGCGCTTTCGGAAACCGGGGCCTCCCCGACTCCGCTTCGTTCCCCCAGCCTGCCCCACAGGGGCTCCCGCGATGAGCGACCTGCGTTCCGACACCTCCGCCTTCTCGAACAGCTACGCCGGGGAGGACGTCCTGCCCCTTCGCGCCGCGCCGACGGTCTCGCGTACCCAGTGGGTCGCCTTCGCGCTGCGCAAGCTGGGCGAGGGCTTTGCGCTCGTGCAGGACCCGTCCGGCACGCGGTTCACGTTCTACCAGCCGGGCCTCCCCACGCAGACCTGCCCGCCGCATGCCGCCAAGAAGCTGCTCCAAATGGGACTGCTCACGGTCGCACGGACCAACGCGCGCGGCACGCACTACGTTGTGACTGCCGCCGCCACCTCGGCCTCGCTCGACGCCTGAGCCTACCCCGCCCAAGGCGACGCACACAGCAAGCCTGTCCGCCCCAATTGTCCATACGCGGATCAATTGGGGCGGGCAGGCTTTTTGATGATCTGGCTCAGCCTGTTTCCCTCATCCGACGCTCCCGTTCCATGCGCCTCGCCCTGCTGCTCGCCGCGCTCATCGTCGTCCCCACCTTGCAGCCCGTCCTCGCGCAGGACGCGGCCGACCGTACGCGGGTGCTGCGCGCCTGGTCCGAGCCGGTCAAGCTCAGCGATGGCACCACGGACACCTACGCCAACGAGATCGTCTTTGACTACGCGACCGGCGAGGCCCGCCAGGTCGTCCGCGACAGCGCGGGTCGGCTTGTGACCTCGTTCCCGGTGCGGCAGCCCCGCCCGACGCCAGCGGAGATGACCGAGGCCCGCACGCTCCTCATGGCGGAGACGGAGTTCCAGGCGCTGCGCTCGGCGCGCCCGTTCGACGCCGACGGCGGGTTCATTCTCCTGGAGGACGCCGGGATGCCGTGCGGGCCAGGCAGCCGCTGCCTCCAACTCGACCTCCTCGACACGGCCGACCGGACCCAGCGCGTCGGCTACGTGGTGGTGGACCTCGTGACACGTACCGTCGTCTACCCCGACTTCGACCCGGCCCGCCAGGGCAACCGCCGCTAGCGTTCACTCCTGCATCGCTCTTGTGCGATGCGCCTGCGCCGCCCTCCTCATCTGATGCACTCCTCTGGCCTGATGTCCTCGCTCCGCGCCCTCCTCGTCCTTCTCCTTGCCTTCCCGCTGACGGCGAGCGCCCAGTACTACACCGTCGATCCCATCACCGAAACGGTGACCATCGCCTGGCCTGAGGCGGCACCTGCCTGGCGCATGGAGGTCATCCGGCCGAGCAACAGCTCCTCCACGGACGGCTCCGGCCTCGAACTGCGCAACGTGTCCTACAACGGCCGCCAGGTGTTTAAGGTGGCGCACCTGCCCGTCGTCAACGTGGAGTACGACGAGGGGTCAGGCTTCGGGTGCAGTTGCTACCGGGACTGGAGCGACTTCGAGGCCCGCTTCCTGACGGCGCCAGAAGCCAACGACGCGATCTTTGTGGATGCCGAGCCGGGCTCCGTCCGGACGACCTGTGACTTCGCGGGCGAGATCGACCCGCTCCTCGACCAGGGCGACCTGCGGGGCATCGCGGCAGAGGACTTCGGCGACCGGCTCGTCGTCACGACGCAGTACGCGGCGGGCTGGTACCGCTACCGCGTGCAGTGGGTGTTCCACCTCGACGGTCGCATGCAACCATCGTACGCGTTCGGCCACACGCCCAACGTGTGTACCCAGTTCGGACGCAACCACCACGCCTACTGGCGCTTCGACTTCGACATCGGAGGGGACGACGGCGAACTGGCGGCCGACGGCGACTACATCGTCGAGAGTGCGCCGACGGGCTCGTTCACGTTCGACACGGAGGCGCGGCGCAACCACGGCAACGGCGTCGAGTGGAGCGTGTACGACCGCAACTCAGGGCGTGGCTATCGACTCACGCCGGGGCCCGAGCAGGAGATGCCGGTCGATGACTTCGCCTACGCCGATGCCATCGTGCTGAGCTACAAGCCCACCGAGCTAGACGATGGCGGTGGCTTCTCGGGTACGTTCTGCGCCATCGACTTCGAGAGCCCAGGCCCGCCCGATCCCCAAAACGGTGGCATGCAGAAGCCGCCCCTCCTCGACGGCGACAGCGTCCTCGACACCGACATCGTGCTCTGGTACCGCACCGGCACGCGCCGCACCGACGAGGGCGACACGTCCTGCCGCATCCTCGGGCCGACGCTGACGCCGGTGGGCAACTGGGCCGTCTCCAACGAGAACAAGGCCCCGTCGCTGCCTAGCACGGCGGCGCTGAGCGCGGCCTACCCGAACCCGTTCGACCGCGTCACGACGGTGCGCTTCCGCGTGGACGAGGCGCGCCCGGTCACGCTCACGCTCGTGGACGGCCTCGGGCGGACGGTGCGCACGCTCTACACCGGCACGCCCGTGCCTGGCCAGGAGGTCGAGGCGCAGGTGACCGCCGAGGGCCTCCCGAGCGGGTCGTACACGGTGCGGCTCACCGGCGAGGGCATCAGCGAGACGACGCGCGTGGTGCTGCTGCGCTAGCCTGGCGGGAATGCCGCGTCCTCACCGGGCCTACCGCCCCTCGTGCTCAGCGCCCGAATCCCAGGATCCCGACGCTGACGCGCAGCATGCGCTCGTAGGCTCTCGTATCGCCGAAGATGGAGGTGGGCTCCTCGGTTTCCAGCGGCGTCAGCCGGACGTCGAGCACGAGGTGGGATCGGGGAGCAAGGGCGTAGGTCACCCCGGCGGCCAGGTTGATGCCGTTGCTTGACGACTTCGGGACGTCCACCGCCACGATCGCATAGCCCGCCTCGACGTAGGGGCTCAGGCGATGCTTTCGGTAGTGGAACCGGAGCCCCAGGTCCGCCGAGACGAAGGCGCTCGTGATTGGGCCAGACTCGGGCAGCAACGTCAGGGTGGGGCGAGCGACAGCCGACAGGCCATAGGGGAATGACCAGCCGAGTACGCCGCTCAATGCGAAGCCGTGGGTCGGCAGAGGGGTCCGGATGACGATAGAGGGGGCAGGCGTCTGCGCGCTCATGTTCACGTAGCTGACCTCGAGGCCGCCGTACAGGGGGAGGCCGTCCAGGCGGTCCATGAGGGTCTGCGCGTGGAGGGGAGCGAGCGCGCTCAGCGTGACGAGGAGGGTGAGCAGCAGGCGCATGAGAGGAGATGGGGGAGGCGAAAAAACGGCCGCAAGGTAGGGCGGTGTCCAGCCCCAGGCAACAGAGAGGGTAGGGGGAGAGGTTCTCCGGATCGCGCGCGGCGTTGCAGGGTACCTCCGCGCCCGTCCGTCCTCGCTTCGCCGCCTTCCATGACCGCCTTCCCGCAGCACAACGCCTCCGTCGCCGAATGGGCCGACTGGCGCTGGCAGATGCGCCGCCGCGTCTCGTCTCGCATGCTATGACGCTTCCCCGTGCGGACCAAGCCGTCGTCGAACTGGCCAAGCTCCGCGACTACGCCCTCAATCCAGCGCATCCTCGGGGCAAGCACAAAGCGCGCGTCTTCGCAGCTACCTTAGGGTATGCCGCGTCGGACGCCGAGACACTACGAAGAGCCCTGCTGAACGCCGTCACCGTCTGCGAAGCAACCTTAGGGCGGACCGACGAGTACGGCACCCGCTACACAGTGGACCTCCCTCTGACCGGACCTGGCGGGGACGCTGTGGTGCGGACAGGCTGGATCATCCGTACGGGTGAAGACTTCCCTCGACTGACTACGCTCTATGTGCTATGAGCACCTCTTCTATCTCTGTACTCGATGTAGTCGCGCTGACCGCCGATCTCCCAGAACTGGCCCTCGGGCGTGGACAGGTGGGGACGGTAGTGGAGAAGCTGGCTCCTGGGGTGTTTGAGGTCGAGTTTAGCGACGAGAAAGGACGGACCTACGCTGTGGCGACGCTGCAGGCCGAGCACCTACTACCGCTTCGCTTCGAAGCTGCTCCGTCCGCCTAGCCGACGCTCCATGACCGCCTTCCCGCAGCACAACGCCTCCGTCGCCGAGTGGGCCGACTGGCGCTGGCAGATGCGCCACCGCGTCCGCGACCTCGCCACGCTGGAGCGCTACATCCGCCCGACGGCCTCCGAGCGCGAGGCCATCGACCGCACCGCCGGGATTTTCCGCTGGACGATCACGCCGTACTACGCGAGCCTCATGGACGCGCTCGACCCGGCGTGCCCGATCCGCCAGCAGGTCGTCCCGCAGCGCTGGGAACTCGAGCCCGACATCGTGGGCGTCGTGGATCCGCTCGACGAGGTCGGCCACAGCCCGGTCAAGAACCTCATCCACAACTACGACGACCGCGTCGCCTTCTGCGTGACCTCGGAGTGCGCGATCTACTGCCGCTACTGCCTCCGCAAACGCATGGTCGGCGACAGCGCATGGATGATGCGCAAGGATGACCTCCGGGCGGCCCTCGCCTACATCGCCGACCACGCGAGCATCCGCGACGTGCTCCTCACCGGCGGCGACCCGCTCGTCTTCGCCGACAAGCAACTCGCGTGGCTCCTCGGCGAACTGCGCGCGATCCCACACGTGGAGGTGATCCGGCTCGGGAGTCGGCTTCCCGTCGTCAACCCGTACCGCATCACGGACGAGCTGTGCGCGATCCTGGAGGCGCACCACCCGGTGTGGCTCAACACGCACTACAACCACCCGCGCGAGCTGACCTACGAGGCGCGCGCTGCCTGCGATCGGCTCGCCGAGGCAGGTGTCCCCGTGGGGAATCAGACGGTGCTCCTCGGCGGCATCAACGACGACCTCCCGACCATGAAGGCGCTCTGCGAGGGCCTCGTGGCCATGCGCGTCCGGCCGTACTACATCTACCAGGCCCAACTCATCGGCGGGACGGCACACCTCCGCACGCCCATCGAGACGGGCATGGCGCTTATGCGGGGGCTGCGCGGCCACACCTCCGGCTTCGCGGTGCCGACCTACGTCCTCGACACGCCCGACGGCAAGGTGCCGCTCACGCGCGACTACGTCCTCGGCCGCGCGGGCGATCACGTCGTGATGGAGACCACGCGCGGGACGCTCTGGGCCGAGCCGAACCCGCTCCCTGACGGCTACGATCCGCCGCTCACGCTGCCCGCCATCGACCTCCCGCCCGAGGCGAAGACGGTCCCCACAGGGGCGCCGACCTTCGTGCCGGTACCGGAGGGCTACGCCGAGATCGGGTCCTAACGTGCGCCAAGGTGAACGGATTAGCGCGATGCGCGTAGGCAGGCCGTCGCGCACCCCTTGTATTCGGGCTGCGTGCCATCGCATCACTTCCGATTCTTCTCCTCCACTGCTCTCACATGGACGCATCGACCTGGACCAAAGACGAACTCTATGACCACGCCCAGCGCCTCGACGTAGAAGGGCGCTCGCAGATGACCAAAGACGAACTCGTTGAGGCCGTGCGTGCGGCCGAGGCGGCTCGCCTCCGCCAGGTCCCGACGTGGGACCTCCGTGCCCGCGTCAAGCGGCTCTACGTCCGCCGCCGCCTCCGCACCTCGATGCCGAAGGACGAACTGGTCGCCCTGCTCCTGGAAGCATCGGGCCTTGGTCGGCCGCGCCGCGTATGTGTGCCGATGATCGGCTGACGCCCAGGCCGGACGGTCAGCCGGAGGATGGCGTATCGTGTGGCGTCTCTCCAGATCACTCCTGCCATGGGCTCCCCTGAGGTTCTCACGCTCCGCCGTCTTGCGCCGTTGGCGTGCGCTCGGGTGGGGGTCGGCGCTGGGCTCGTGCTCGGTGTGATCGTGGGCGTGCTGCTCGCCCTCACCGTGCCCGTCGTGACCACGTTCTGGAGCGACTTCGCCGAGGTGCAGGCCGGGGCCATTCTGGTCGCTCTCGTACTGGTGCCGCTCGGCAGTGCTGTAGCAGGGGGCGTCTCGGGATGGGTCTTCGCGCTGGTCTTCAACGCCACGACCCGCTGGACGGGCGGTTTGCGGGTGGTCGTTGAGCGCCCAGCGGAGACGCGTGCGCAGGCGGCCACCGAGGTGACCGTGCCTGACGAGGCTTCGTGGTAACGCCGTCAGGTCGCTGGTGTGAAAGTCAACTCATGACGAGCGCGTCGGCTTCGATCTCCACGAGCATCTGCTCGTCGATGAGGCGGGCTACTTCCACCATCGTCGTCGCAGGACGGATCGCGCCGAAGACAGCACCGTGGACGCGGCCGATGGCCTCCCAGTCGCGCGCGATGTCGGTGACGTAGATCCGCGTCCGCACCACGTCCTCGATGCGGGCTCCCACGGCCTCCAGCGCGGCCTGGATGTTCTGGAGGACCTGCTCGGTCTGCGCCGCCGCGTCCCCGACG
>JBCCRG010000127.1:0-8981 GCA_039208155.1 Bacteroidota bacterium
ACGTCGGGGCGGTTGGTGGCCGCCATGATGATGACGCCCTTGTCGGTGTTGAAGCCGTCCATCTCCACGAGCAGCTGGTTGAGCGTGTTTTCGCGCTCGTCGTTGCCGCCGATCATCATGCCCTTGCCGCGGCTGCGGCCAATGGCGTCGATCTCGTCGATGAAGATGATGCAGGGGGCTTTCTCCTTGGCCTGCTTGAAGAGGTCACGCACGCGCGCCGCGCCGACGCCGACGAACATCTCGACGAAGTCGGAACCCGAGAGGCTGAAGAACGGCACCCCTGCTTCGCCCGCGACGGCTTTGGCGAGGAGCGTCTTGCCGGTACCCGGAGGCCCGACAAGCAGCACGCCCTTGGGCAGCTTGCCGCCGAGCTTGGTGAAGCGCTTCGGGTTCTTGAGGAAGTCGACCACCTCGGCGACCTCGTCCTTGGCCTCGTCCAGCCCGGCGACGTCTTTGAAGGTGAGCTTCTCCTCCCCCAGTTCGTCGAAGAGCATGGCCTTCGACTTGCCGATGTTGAGCACCTGCTGGCCGGGCCCGCCCATCCGGCGGAGGATAAACACCCAGAAGATCACGAGCAGGGCGATCAGGAAGATCCAGTTGAGGACGCCCGCGAACCAGTTGCTCTCGTAGCGCGCGCCGAACTCGACCACCGTGCCGTCGGCTTCGCGCGCCTCGTCGTTGTAGGTCGTCAGGAACTCCGTGAGGTCGTGGTCCTGCGGCTTGGTCGAGTGGAACTTGCGACGGGCATCGGAGGGCGGCTCGGCGTTGAGGAGCGTCCGGCCGGGCTCGGCGGCCTCGACGCGGCCCTGATCAACGGCTTCGGTCGTGTAGTACCCCGTGACCCGGACGTTGTCGATGATCTCGACCTCGTCCACATACCCTTGCTCGACGTGATCGAGGAAGGTGGAGTATTCGACCTCGTTGCCGCTGCTCGAGCCCATGAAGTAGGCCTGGACGAGCAGGAGGCCGAGCAGGATGGCGACGTAGAAGACCCAGAGTGAGAAGCGCGGCTGCTTCTCCTTCTTGGGCTTCTCGGAGCCAGTGCGGGGGTTGAGCGAGTCGCCTTCGTTCTGCGACATAAAGTAAAAGCCGAGAGTGGGAGCCGATCGGCGGGACACGGTGCTGCGGCACCGAAGGGGTGCGCCCGCACGCGCCCCGCATACACAAGCAGAAGGGCGACGTGCTACGCCGCCCGCGGTGGTGGGGCCGTACCGCCGCGCCGCTGGCTTGGTTCCACCACACCTAGCCGTCGCGGACCGGCGCCCCACCGGGCGCGCTCGGATCTCGACCGCGCAGGTCGGCCCCCTGGAGCACGATGGTCGCCTCGTCCAGGCGGAACTGGTAAGGTTGGACGCCCTCGCTGAGGAGACCGAGCACGTCGGCCCGCGCCTCGTTGGCGGCCTCGGCGTCGCGGAACTGCCCGACGACCACGAGGAACCGGGTCAGGCGGCCGCGCTCTTCGCGGACGAGCGCCGTCTGATAGCCGTCGAGCGCGATCCGGCGCAGCATCGGCTCGGCATCGGCGCGCTGCTGGAAGGTGCCCACCACCCAGGCCATACCGCCGGAGTCGGGCCGGATGCGGCGGAGGTTGCGAACTGGATCGTCGGTGCCGGGCGGCGAGGTAGGTAGCTGCGCTGCAGCAGGCGGAGCCAATCCGGGGAGCGGCGGTGGCTCGGCCGCAGGCTCTGACGCCGTGGAGTCCACTGCGGCGGGATCAGACATCGCGTTGCCAGACGTTGGGCCTCCAGCCACTCGATCCCCAAGCGACGCAGCACTGGCCGTTGTGTCTACCCCGATGGGATCTGAGCCTGGCGGAGCGAACTGATCGGCACCGTCAAGGTCAGGGAGCGCGAGGCTATCGGGCGCGCTCAGCAGCGCGGGGTCGAGCGCGACGGTGTCGGGGGCCGGGCGGGACTCCTCCAAGGCATCGCGCAGGGTGGTGGCCCGCTGCGCATAGGGCGTTCCAGCGTAGCGCTCGGCGATCTGGCCGTAGAGCCCGCTCAGGTCAAGCGTGTCAGCCTGCGGGAGCGGCTCGAATAGATCGACAGAGCCGGTGGTGGCCCACTCTGAGTAGACCCGCCCCGCAGCCAGTAGGGCCCGGGGTGCGACGTCGCTCTCGGGGTAGCGCTCGCTCACGGTGAGCAGGTTGAGGAAGGCCTGCGGGTAGTCGCCCTCTTGCCACGTCGCGTAGGCGAGGTCGTAGGCCGCCTCGGCACGGTCACGCTCCGGCTCGCCTGTACGCACAGGTGCCAGCCCGAGCCGCTCACGCGCCTGGTCGGCCAGGTCCGACTCCGGGTAGGTCTCGATGACGTAGCGGTACCACCGGTCGGCTTCGGGCCCGTTGCCGAGGGCACGCTCGGCCTCGGCCAGGGCGTAGTAGGCGCGCTCCGCCACCGCCTCGTCGGCCGACTCAATGACCTCGCGGTAGACGACAGCTGCGGAGTCGGCGCGCCCAATGGCGAGGAAGAGCGCGGTGCCCATCTCGTAGAGCGCTGCTGCCCGGTCGGCGCGCATCGTGGCCTGGGCCTGCATCGTACGCGGCACGGCGGTCACGTCCACGCCCAGCCCGACCGTTGTGGGCGCGAGCGAGGTCTGCGCTTCCTCCTCGCTCAGGTCCCCAGACGCCACCGCGAGCGTGATCGCCTCCCGCCGACGCCAGTTGGGCACGAGTGGACGCTCGCCCCAGGTGGCCTGGAACGCTGCGAAGCTCTCCTGCACGCGGGCTGGGTTGCGGTATGCGAGGAAGCCAAAGTCGCCGCCGCCCGTCGCCGTAGCCGCTGCTCCGATCCCGGCGGGGCCTGTGTCCGTCCGGAACCCGCCTCCTGCCGAGGGGGCGCCCCGGAAGCCCTGCTCGCTGCGGAGGCGCGCCTGCCGAGCCTCCTGCTCAGCCGCCGCGAGCTGCCGCTCCTCCTGGATAGCGAAGATGCGCGCGCGGAAAGCGTCGTCGTCCAGCTGGCCAAGTTCGAGCAGGGAGTCGTACTCGGCGACGCGGCGGGCGGCATCGGCGAAGCCGAGGTAGACCTGCGCCTCCGCATCCACGTCGAGGAGCGCCTGGGTCGTGAGTTCGGAGCGCCGCTGCGTGGGCGCGCGCAGGCTCGTCGCGGCGCTGTCGAGGTAGGCGGCCGCCAGGGTGTAGTCGTCGAAGCCGTCGCGGTAGACCTCGCCGAGGCGGTAGAGCGCCTGCCCGCGCATCTGCCCGATGTTCTGGCCCTCGTCGTCGTAGAGCAGCGTCAGCAGCACGTCGCGGGCTCGGGCAGGCTCCTGGGCCGTCACGAGCACCCGAGCGCGGGCGACCTCCAGTTCGGCGCGGTTGCTGAAGTTGTTGTCATCGCGGAGCATGTCGCGCAGCAGGTCCAAGGCCGGGGCTGTCTGCCCAGCCCGGAGCCCCAGCGCGAGGGCCGTGTTGAGCTCGGAGGCGTAGCGCAACTCGTAGAGTGGGCGGTAGCGTCGTACGCCCGCGTAGACCGAGGCGGCCTCGTCATACTGCCCCAGGGCCTCGTACACCTGGCCGAGCAGGAACTGCGCGCGCGCCGCCAGGTCGCTGTTGTCCACGCGCGGGATGCCCTCGGTGAGCGCCGAGGCCGCCTCGGCCCAGCGCTCGTCCTGGACGTGGATCTGCGCGAGCGCGATCCGCATCAGCGAGGTCCACTTGTCCCGCGCCCCCTCCCGGTCGATGCTCTCCCGCAGCATGTTGGTGGCCTCCTCGCTCTGTCCGTTGGCGGCGAGCGAGCGCCCGAGCCAGAGCCGTGCCTCGTCCTCGGTGCGTCCCTGGTCCTCTTCCTGGGAGACGCGGATCGCCTCGTTGAGGTTGAGCTTCGCGCCCTCGTAGTTGCTCTGGTAGAAGTAGGACTTTCCGATCAGCAGCAGCGCATCGTCGGTGTACTTCGTGTCAGGCGACTCGCGGAGCAGCCGGGCGCACTTCTCGAGCACCTCGCTGAACGGGCCGTCGCTCGTCCCGCCTCGCCGCTGCTCGGGCTTGGGCAACACCTGGAGGTAGCGCGTCCGGTCGATCACCTGATCCTCGCGGATGATCTGCTCCTCGGCCTCGGCAAACTCGCGCTCGGCGTTGTAGAACGTGTTGAAGTACGCCCGGAAGTTGTCGTAGCGGCTGCCGAAGATGAGCCCGCAGCCAGTGAGCGCGACGCTCAGCACGAGGGCGATTCCGGAGGCAAGCAGCGTCGCGCGTCGAGTCACGGCAGAAGCAGTCGAATCAGGGGGACGGGCGTAGCGAGGCGCGCAGCGGCACAGCAGGCAGGTGACGAAGGGCGTGAACGCCGCGATGATACGAATTCGTTCGCGGCGGGTCGGCTGTCGGCTGTCGGCTGTCGGCTGTCGGCTGTCGGCTGTCGGCTGTCGGCGAAGAAGCAAACCGGCCTCCGCGCTCGCCGCAAACGAATCCGCTACGCCCAACGCTTCCCTCCACGCCTCACCAGCCGCCTCGACTCACAAACGACTCACGTGCACCATATTCGTGAGGCCCTTAGCCGGGAGCGGGAGGCCCGCCGTGATCACGATGCGGTCGCCGCGCTCGGCGAGGCCCCGGTTGAGGATCTCGCGGTGGACGGTCGCGATGCCCTGGTCGGTATGCTCCTGAAAGGGAATCGGGAACGCGCGCGTCCCCCAAAGCAAGGCCAACTGTCCGACCACGCGCGGGCTGTCCGTGAACGCATAGACCGGCACGTTGGGCCGGTGGCGGGCGATAGCGCGGGCCGTCGCGCCCGAGTGCGTGAGGCAGGCGATGGCAACGGCCTCGACCTCCTCGGCGAGGCGCCCGGCCGTGAACGAGACGGCCTGCGTGATCCGCTGCGAGTTGGAGCTCACCTCGCGCGCCGCCTCCTGCCCACCGAGCATCCGGCGGCTGCCCTCCGCCGAGCGGATGATCTCGGCCATCGCCTCCACGGCACGCACGGGGTACTTGCCCGCCGCCGTCTCGCCGGAAAGCATCACGGCGTCAGAGCCGTCGATGACGGCGTTGGCGACGTCGGACGCCTCAGCGCGCGTCGGGCGCGGGTTCTCGATCATGCTCTCCAGCATCTGCGTCGCCGTGATGACGGGCTTGCCCGCGTGGAGGCACTGGCGGATGATCTGCTTCTGAACGATCGGGACGCGTTGCATCGGCATCTCGATGCCGAGGTCGCCGCGCGCCACCATCACCGCGTCGGTGCGCTCCAGGATGTTGGCGAAGTCGTCCACGGCCTCGGGCTTCTCGATCTTCGACACCACGCTGACGCTCTTGCCGGACGCCTGGATGCGGCCCAGCAGGTCCTGCACGTCGCTACCGGTGCGGACGAACGAGAGCGCCATCAGTTCGACGTCGTGGTCGAGCCCAAACTCCAGGTCTTCGAGGTCTTTGTCCGTGAGCGACGGCGTCGAGGAGCGGATGTGCGGGAGGTTGACGCCCTTCTTCGAGCGCAGCGGACCCCCGACGACGACCTCCGTCTTGACGTCCTTGCCGTTGACATCGACGATGCAGAGCTCGATGTGGCCGTCGTCCATCAGGATCGTCCCGCCGATGTTGACGTCGGCAGCGAGCCCATCGTAGGACACCGTCGCGCGCTCCTTCGTACCGATCTCGACGGGCTCGCTGGTGAGCACGAACGTCTGGCCTTCGTGGAGCAGCACGCCCCCATCCTCCATGTTGCCGACGCGGATCTTCGGGCCCTGCAGGTCTTGCAGGATAGGGATCACGCGGCCCGCTCGCCGCGCCTCGTCGCGCACCATCTCGATGCGGCGGCGGTGCTCGTCGTGGGTGCCGTGGGAGAAGTTCATCCGCGCCACGTCCATCCCGGCCCCGATGAGCGCGCGGATCGTCTCGCGTTGGTCGGTGGACGGGCCGAGGGTGCAGACGATCTTCGTGCGGCGATTCATAGAGCGGGGTCGAAAACGGGGGAGTGGAAGCGCTTAGCTCCAAGATACGGAGGTAGGCTGTCTCTCTCCCGTTGCCATTCGCCCACGCTGACGCGTTCGTCCTCGCGTCAATGTCCGTGTGCCTACTCAGCCGGACGCTCGCTCGGTGGCATTGGCATTTCGCTGCCCGCGTTGTTCGGGTCGCTCGTCGCCTGGACCCACGCGAAGGCGTAGTGCGCCAGCTCGGTCGCATTCTGGAGATCGAGCTTCCGCTTGATGTTGGCGCGGTACGATTCGATGGTCTTGATGCTCAGACTGAGCCGGTCGGCGATGTCGCGCGTGCGGACGCCCTGCCCGATGAGTTGGAGCACCTCGAGTTCGCGGTCCGAGAGCACCTCGGCGGGGTTGGTGCTCGCCCCAGCGCGGCCCTCGACGGCGCGGCGGAGGAGGTCGTCCGAAAGCTCCTCGCTCAGGTAGAGGTCGCCTTCGAGCACGCGTCGGATGGCCTCGATGACCTCGGCGGGCGCACGCTGCTTCATGACGTAGCCCTGCGCTCCGGCCCGGAGCGCGCGCTCGGCGTAGAAGCGCTCGTGGTGCATCGAGAGGACGAGCACGCGGACGCCGTCGTAGCGCTCGCGGATCTGCCGGACGAGTTCGAGCCCGCTCACGCCTTCGAGGGTGATATCGACTACCGCTAGGTCGATGCGGTGTTTCTCCAGAGCGGCGAGCGCCTCCTCGGCCCCATTCGCCTCGGCGACTACTTCGAGGTCGGTTTCGAGGTTAACGAGGCGGATGAGGCCTTGACGAACGACTGGGTGGTCGTCCACGAGCAAGACATGCCGTACCTCGGAGGCGGCTTTGTCGGAGGTTGTAGAGGAAGCCATACGCGTACCGTCGCGCATCGTACCGGGGAAAAGGTGGGGAGGAACGCACCGTTGGGGGACGCATGCCAGGAGTCCCGCAACACCATGTGCAGCCTGCGCCGCGCCAAGGTACGAGCCTCGCACGATAGTTGCACACATCGGGGTTTACCTGATACCCCTACCCGGATGTTCCGACATTTCGACGCGGCCTTTGCGTAGGCTTTACCCGTCCCCCCTCTTCGCAGCGCCTACCTTGGTGTTTCGTTGATTTCCTTCCGCTGCTCCATGCGCGCTGGCGTCTTCATCCTGTTCGTAGCGATGCTCGCTGTGCTCCCTGCGAGCGCGCAGCACGCTCGCGTGGGCGTCGCTCCAGCCTTCTTGGAGGACGCGTCCCTTTCGGATGGGGCCCGCTCTCCGGATGCAGCGCCCTGGCTGCCCCCTTCGCTGGCGTCCCCTTCCCAGTCTCCCGACCGGGATGCCTCGCCGCGCTCGGTCGTACTGCTCGGGCCTTCGGCAGCCCGGGAGGACTCGGCAGGCACCGCCAACCTGGCTCCGACGCGCGTGCGGCCCTGGCGCGTCGGGCTGATCGTTGGGGCGAGTGCCGTCGGAGCCTTCGCGGCGATGGACTCGCAGCGGCGGCGGTGGTGGGAGGAGCGCACCCGCTGGAAAATCCTCAACGACTGGGACTACGTTCGCTGGGCAGACAAGCTGGGCCACTTCGCCGTCAACGACTTCTGGACGCGGCTCTACCGCTCGTCGATGCGCTGGAGCGGCCTCTCCGAGCGCGACGCGGCACTCTGGGGTGCGGGCCTCGCGTTTGTCAACTCGACCTACTACGAGATCCTCGACGGCTTCGGGCCCCAATGGGGGTTCTCGCCGGGCGACCTCGCGTTCAACGTCGCAGGCATCGCGTTTGCCTCTGCGAAGCCCTACGTCCCGGCGCTGCAGCCGTTCAGCGTCAAGCTCAGCTACGTCAACAGCGACTGGGCTGGTAAGAACTTCATTGACGACTACCAGGGGCAGACCTACTGGCTCGTTGCTAACCTCGACCGCCTCGCCCCTGGGGTCGGCTTCCCTGAGTGGCTAGGGATCACCGTCGGCTACGGCGCGCGCGAGTTGGACGCAAGAGAGTTTCTCACGGAGAGCCACATCTTGGTCGGCCTCGACATCGGACCCGAGATCATCCCGTTCGAGGGACGCTTCTGGGACGCGCTCCGCAACGGGCTCAGCATCGCTCGGCTGCCTGCCCCGGCGGTGCGCATCACGCCGGACGCCCGGGTGTTCGTGCTAGCGTGGTCGCCGCAGTAGGCCAGCGGCTTCTGGTGTAACCATTCGCAGCGCGGTTCGTCCGAAGGGTATCTGTGCTCCCCCTGGTTTCCTCTTGCCTCCGATGCGTCGCGCTGCCCTCACCCTTGCCCTCTTCGCCCCCAGCCTTGCCGTCGCAGCAGCCCCTGCAGACGACGCCTGCGAGGCACTGATCGAGGCGGTGCAGAGCGTGGACAGGGACGAGATCCAGCACCAGCTCGAACGCACCGATCCCGACTGCACCGTCCCGATGGAGGGCTCGCCGCTCATTGCTGCGGCAGAGGGCGGCTTCCTACCCGTGGTGAAGTTGCTGGTCGAGGCGGGCGCATCCGTGGACCTCGGGATCGAGGGGGACGGCAACCCGCTCATCGCTGCGTCGGGGGCGGGCTGGCCGGACATCGTCACCTACCTGATCGACGCAGGGGCCGACGTGAACGCGCTGGTGGAGGGCGACGAGACGCCGCTCATCAACGCCGCAGCGGAGGGCCACATCGCCATCGTACAGCTTCTCGTGCAGGCCGGTGCCGATGTCAACCAGGCGGCCTGGGGCGGCAACTCGGCCGCGCCCGAACTGCGGACGCCGCTCGGGATGGCGCAGCGCTACGGACACACCGAGACCGTGGCTTACCTCGTGGCTGAGGGCGCAGCGGAGTAGGTTCCGTGTGCAGACGTACTGCGGTGTGCCCACGGGCGACACGATCTGGTAGGGTGAAGGTTAGGTAGGCGCTTGACGGCGGACGGCGCAGCGTGGCTGTGGCGGCCCCATGTCCGTGCTGTTTTCCGTACCTTTCACCTTATTTAGGCACGCGCGCGCGTGAGGCGCGTTCGAGGTCTGATCCGCCACCCTCTCCCACCAGAATCAGGCTGCATGGAAGCCCCACGCATCATCCCCATCGACATCGAGCAGGAGATGAAGTCGAGTTACATCGACTACTCGATGTCGGTCATCGTCAGCCGCGCGCTCCC
>JBCCRG010000128.1:0-8949 GCA_039208155.1 Bacteroidota bacterium
AGGATCGATGCGGAGGGAAGCAGCGTCGCCGTGCGGTGGATCGGGTTCTTGGAGGTGATCGTGTGCTGGAACCAGAGCGCGGGGATGCGCGCGAGGAGTGCCGCCGGGCCGCTGTAGAGGTGGCCCTTCGGCATCCACGCCAGCGCTGCATCAGCGTCGATAGCGCGCAGCCACGCCGCGATGCGTCGCACCGTGCCGAGCTGGCGGCCCACCTGCCGCACGCGCCCGGCCTCGAACACCTCCGCCGGGACGCCGAGCGCCCGCGTCGCATCGACCATCGGGCCGTCTTCCAGGAAGGCAACGGCGTAGCGCGCCACCGGCTCGCCTTCAGCAGCCAGGGTAGCATTCGCTTGCAGTAGCTGCAACAGCAGCAACTCGGCCCCACCCCGCTGCTCCGCCAGCGGCATCACGATCCCAACGGTGGGCAAGAAGGCCGACGCGGCACCTCCTGTTCTCGCGTTGCTCGAACTGTCCCCCTCACAGGTGAGTGGGACAGCTTGGGTTGACATGGGAGCCATGCGACCGTCAATCCGGGCAGGGGGTGCGTTGGGACTCACGAAGTCACTCATGATCGCCCCGTATAGCCATATGTCAGCAGGAACGGCCATGTCATCGCGGTCACGAGCGCGCGGTCGCGGACCGGGAGGTTCGCACGCCAGGCGTCGTCCATGCGCAGCTGCACCGTACCGCCTGCCGTCCGTTTCGGATTGCCCCACACCGTGTGATTCTCGCCCATCGCCACGGCATCGGGTGCCACGAACGGCAGCGCAGCCCTAGGCTCACCGAGCCAATCGAGTACGCGGCGCACGGACGCTTCGGGCGCGGCGATGAAGTCTTCGTAGCGCAGCCGGTGGTAGCGCTCCGGGCGGCGGCGGCGCATCAGTTCGAGGATGCCGTTCCAGGCCGACCACTTGCGGGCGCTCGCCACCGTCGAGAAGCGCTGCATCTGCGCGGCACCGCTGCCGTCCTGCCGCGTGATCTGCTTGCGCCACGAGTACGCCGAGGCACGCGGGTCGCGGACGAGGTGGAGCAGATAGAGGTCCACCGCGCCCGTCTGGAGCAGCGACTCAGCGTACGATGGGAATTTCGAGGAGTCCACAAGCACGCGCGCACCAGAGGAGTCGCGGAGGCCGCGGTACATCCGGCGGAGCCCAGCGTGATAGGTCGCCGCGTCTGCGTGGTCAAAGGCCGTACGTCCGCGCAGGAGGTGCGTCAGCATCCCCTTGCTCTGCGGCAGCGCCTCCCGGGTCCGCGCCATGCGGGCCCAGTCGACGCCCTCCGGGAAGGCAGCGTCGAAGGCCGGGCGCCAGACCGGGCAGGCGTCGAAGCGCGCGCCGCAGCCGCAGACGGCGTTGTCGCGCACGCCGCGTTCCCAGACATGCCGTACCTCGCCGAGGTGGACGAGCCCGTCCACGCTCCCAAGCACGTTGCCGACGAGCGTGCTTCCGCTGCGCCCCCATCCGGCGATGTAGAGCACCTTCACGGGAGCCGTAGAAGCGGTGGCTGATGCCGTCGGATGCGTGAGCGTCTCAGGCATGCTGCACCTCGCGGGTGGGCACCTGGGTCGCGTCGTGACCGAGCGCTGCGAGGAGCCGGTCGGCGACGTGCGGCCAGGCGAATTCAGCGGCATAGAGGTCGCGCGCGGCGACTCCGAGCGCGTCGCGTTGGGCTTCGTTGGCCGCTAACCCAGCAGCAGCCTGCGCGAAGGCAGCGGGGCCGTCGGACGGCGTGGCGGCGAAGGCGTGTCCAGCCTGCGCATGCACGAGCGGGTCGGAGAGGTGGCCGAGCGTCGTGACGGTCGGCGTGCCGTGCTGGAGGGCCACCATCGTGGAGCCGCGCCGCGTCGAGAAGCCGTCGGGATAGGGCGCGAGGTAGAGGTCGAAGGCCGTGAAGGCGCGCGAGACGGCATCGGCAGGGAGCGGACCGAGGTCGCGGAACGGCACGGCACGCATGGTCGGCGTCGCGAGCGCCTCGCGGAGCGCCGCACCGCGTCGCCCGACGTAGCACAGCGTCGCGTTCGGCTGCGTCTCCAGAATCGCGAGAATGGCTTGCCGGACGTGCGCGTCCATGCCCTTCGTGAAACCACTGCCGAAGAGGCCCACAGCGAACGTCTCCGCCAACCCAAACTCCGCACGGGCCTCGTCGCGGTCTACGTCTTCCAGCGGGATGTTGGAACCGATGGGCAGGTGACGGACCGGAGCCTCAAACCAGCGCCCGAAGCGCTCGGCCCACGGCGCGATGGAGGTGAACACGGCGTCGGCGATCCGCCCGAGCGCCCAGAGCGTCGGTCGCTGCCAGAGCGTCTCCACCAAGTAGGTCGGCGTCGTGAGCGGCACGAACGGCTCGTGGATCATCAGCGCGATCCGCAGCCCTGGGCACCGCCGCCGGAGTTGTCGCAGCGCGAGCGCGAGCCAAGGGTTGAGGCCGTAGGTGCCGTACGAGAACGGGTTGTACTGCACCACCACCCAGTCAGGCCGGTCGGCCTCCGCTCGATTCGCAACAGCATTGACCACATCCAGCACCCCTTTCCGCGATGCCTTCGAGAAGGCGACTTCCACGTCTGCGCCAGGAATCGGGTCAGCGTCCGGCTGTGCCGTCAGCACCGTCGTGCGCACGCGCTCGCCCAGCGTCGCCGCGAGGCGAGCCGTATAGTCGCCGATGCCATCGAGGCGGGGCGGCAGCGTGGGAAAAAGCAGCGCGACGTGCATGGCGGAGGGAGCCAGCAGCGAGGGTGTGCAGAGGAAAACAGAGCCGCGGCCGGAGAGCGGGGGCACACGCTCGTAGAGGGCCGCCGACGCCTACTTGGCGAACTCGACGATCTGGTAGTAGCTGTACTTCCGGACCGGCGGCACCGTGCGCCAGAGCGCCTGGTCGATGTCCTTGGTGAGCGTCAGCAGGCGGCGGTACTTCGCTTTGTGCTTGAAAACATACGTGTTCAGCTTCCGGAAGAACACGAAATCCGGGTGGAGCAGCTCTACGTGCGGGAAGCGTGCGCGGAGCATCTCGACCTCCTCAGGGAGGAGCGGGATCTCGTCGTCGTCGCCGTGCTTCGGAATACCTGCGCGGCCTGCGAGGTAGTTGCGCGAGAAGTTGAGGAGCGGGTTGCGGCCGTTGTTCTCCAGGAACACGCCGCGCCCGCCGTCGGCTGTCACGTCGCGGAGGACGTCGGCGAACTGATCGAACGGCTCGACGTGGTGGAGGATGTACTTGCCGTAGACGAGGTCGTACTGCTCGCCGCCGTCCTGAAGGAGGTCCCGCAGGTCGAGTGCGTCGCACTGGTGGCCAACGACGCGGTCGGCGACGCCGTTGAGTTCGGCGAGCGGCTTCAGTTGCTCGATAGACGTCGTGGAGAAGTCGGTCGCGGTGACGTGTGCGCCGAGCTTCGCCATGTAGATCGAGAGGTGCCCGTTGCCACAGCCCACTTCGAGGACGCGCTTGCCCGACGGGTCGCCGAGGCGGTCGAGGAACGCACGCTTGATGAAGCGCCAGTTGTTGTAGAACGCCGCCGGGTCGATCTCGGGCAGCGTGTCTTGGCGGAGGGTTTCGTCCCAGAAGTCCTTGGCGTTGGAAGCAGGAACGGTTGACGTGGCGCTCATCGGGCAGGAGGGTTGCGTGAGGGGGTGCGGAGCCTCAAGGCGGGCGGCGGTGCAGAACAGGCCTCTGAGAAAGCCACACCACGCGCCGGGTCCCCGCGTCAGACGCAGGCATGGTCGCACCCGCATTCCAACGGCGCGGAGTATACGGGCACCACTCTCCTGTCGCTGTCGGATTCTCCCTGCGAGACGGCGCGCGCATCGAACTCCTCGCTTAGTTCACCAAGCCCTCGTAAACCTGAAGGTTACTCGGGTTCATCTCCACGAGGATGTCGTAGAGGTCCGCGTTCTGGTCAGCGTCGCGAAAGAGGGCCACGATCTCGTCGCTTTTGACCGTGATGAACACGTCGAGCGCGTAGCGGAGCTGGTTGAACTCCTCGAAGACGCCGTACACTTCGTTGATCGCCGCGTAGGCCGTTTCCCACGCCTCCTCATGCTGCGCGGCGAAGCGGTCGAGGCCGCCGAAGTGGTACTGGAAGGCCGCCTGGCGGAGCGGCACGTAGAGCGGGTCGAGCAGCTGGCGGATGAGCGTCCCCCGGCTGCGGTCCTCGCCGATGCTCAGCCAGTCCTGCTCTCCACGCCCAGCGGCCAGATCGGCGATGTCGCGGGCCTGCTCGAAATAGGGCGTCCCGCCAAGCTCCTCGAACGTGTCGAAGTCGTAGCCGAGGATGAGGAAGACGTAGAAGTCGAGGAGCGACGTGAGCGAGTTGTACTGGTTGGGGTCGTAGATGAGCGGGTCGCCGCGGTTGTAGTCGAACGTCCACGTGCGGTCCGAGATCAGCAGCACGTTGGTGTTGCGGTTGGTGCCGTAGATCGGGCGGCGGCTGCCGACGACGATCTCCGCCTGGAAGCGGCTCAGCGTCTCCGCCACCCGGATCGTAACGACGAAGTTGCAGTCGATGCGCTCGATCTCCTCGAAGAAGAAGTCCGTCCACGAACGGTTGTTGATGTACTCGAAGATGGCGACTTCGAGGTCGCCGAGAAAGCTGTACTCGGTCCCCGGGATCTCTGAGAAGTTGACCGTGACGTCGCAGTTCAGCTCGCCGCGCTGCGCCTGCGCCTGGCTGCCGAGCAGAGCGATGACGCCGAGAATGGCGAATGCGCGAAGGAGGCGGACGGGCATGGTGGATTTGAGGAGCGGAATTCGAGGGGCGATGGGTATACTGCCGCGTGGTGCGAGGGCAACCGGGTCGGCGCACCGCTGGGCGAAACTAGCACCCTGCTGGGCCGCCCGCCATCCCTTCCGCTCCCCTCGCTGATGCGCACTCGCCTACGCTCTGCCCCAACGCGCTGCCGCCGCGTCTTCGTGCATGCGGTGCGCTCCCTAGACGCTGTGCGCTGGGCACCCGTCGTGCTCGCGGCGCTCCTGCTGGGCGGCCCGACTGCCCTGGCGCAGCTCGCCGAGGGCGGCGCGCGGGCGCTCGCGCTGGGCCGCGCCACCGTCGCGCTGGGCGACGACGCCTGGGGGCACTACAACCCCGCCACCTGGAGTACGCTCGACCAGGGCACGGTCGCGCTCTTCGCCAGCCAGCCGTTCGGCCTCGCCGAGCTACGCATCGCGGGGCTCGCGGCGGCCTACCCGACGCCCTACGGCACGGCCGCACTCACCGCGCGCACGTATGGCTTCGAAGACTACCGCGAGACGACGCTCGGGCTGGGCCTCGCCCGGGCGGTGCCGCTGAGCCGCGCCCGCCGCCTTCACCTCGGCGTCCATGCGCGGCTCCACACCCTGTCGATCAGCGAGGGCTTCGGCTCGTCGAACACGCTCACGGTCTCGGCAGGCGCGCTCGTGCAGGTCGTCGAGGGCGTGCAGTTTGGCGTCCACGCCCGCAACGCACTCGCCCCACGCGACGCCGACGCCAAGCTCGATGCCCCGATCTCGACGGAGCCTGGCCTCGGGCTCGGCCTAGCCTACACGCCCATCCCCGACGCGACGGTGCTGCTGGCCATCGACAAGAGCATCGAGGACCAGCCCGCATCCGTGCGCGGCGGCCTGGAGGTCCGCCCCATCGACGTGCTGGCGATCCGCGCGGGCTTCACGACGGCTCCGGCTCGCCTCAGCCTCGGCGTCGGCGTGAACCTGACGCGGGTGCAGGCCGCCCTCGCCTTCGAGAACCATGACGCCCTCGGCTGGACCCCGGCGGTAGACCTGACGGTGCGGTTTTGATGAGGGGGCGGGTCTTGGTTTTTGGTAGCTGGTGGGCGGAACGGCCGAGCGCAGTGCTGCTTTGGCTCGTTCTGCTCACCCTCTTCCTGTCCCCCGTTGCCTTCGCGCAGAGCCCGGCGGACAGCACAGACACGGAGGCGCTGGACGAGGCCGTGCTGGAGACGCTGGTGGACGAGGACGTGTCCGGCGACCCGACCGTGCTCCTGGAGACGCTGGAGGACCTGCGGGACAACCCGCTCGATATCAACCGCGCCACGGCGGAGCAGCTGGCGCTCATCCCGTCGATCTCGCCCATTTTGGCCGAGACGATCGCGCGCTTCCGCGAGCAGTTCGGCGAGTTCGACTCGCTGCCGGAGCTGCGCGCCGTGGAGGGCGTGACGGACGACGTGTACGCGGCCGCGCGCCCCTACCTCTCTATCGGCGAAGTGCTGGACGTGGTTGCCCCGACGCCGTCGCCGTTCCCGAACGCGCCGAGCGTGCAGCAGGTCGTGCGGGGCCTGCGCTATGAGGTCCGCCAGCGCGTGCAGCGCCGCCTCGACGAGGGGCGAGGCTATTCCGACGCGCTCCGCGACGACACGACGCGGGCGAGCTACAGCGGCTCGCCGGAGCGCATCTACACCCGGCTGCGCGCGACCTACCGCCGCCAGGTGTCGGCCAACCTCACGCTGGAGAAGGACCCCGGCGAGCTCTTCACGTGGGCCCCCGACCAGGGGAGCTACGGCTACGACTTCGCCTCGGCGCACGTCGCGGTGCTGGACGCAGGCCGCCTCGACGCGCTCATCGTGGGCGACTTCACGGCGGAGTTCGGGCAGGGCGTGGCGCTGTGGCGGCCGAGCGGCTTCGGCAAGGGGCGCGAGTTGCGGCCCATCGTGCGCAGCGGGCGCGGGCTGCGACCCTACAGTTCGGTGGAGGAGAACCAGTTCTTCCGCGGCGTCGCGGCGACGGTGGCGGCCACGCCGGAACTCTACCTGAGCGCCTTCGGCTCGCGGCGCTCGCTCGACGCCAACGTCGTCCGGGCCGACACCTCGCTCGCAGGCAGCCTCGCTGGGAGTCCGGGCGACGCCTTCGGCGACACGGACGCCCTCGCGACGAGCCTCCCCATCACCGGCTTCCACCGCACCGCGACCGAGCTGGCCCGCAAGGACGCGCTCAACGAGACGCTCTTCGGCGGCGCGACGGAATTGCGCCTGGACCGCGCGACAGTCGGACTCGTCGGCTACACGGCGCGCTTCGACACACCGATCCAGCGCGGCGCGCGCGACTTCCAGCGCTTCGACTTCGAGGGCGAGACGGCGTCGATGCTGAGCGCCTACTTCGACGTGACGCTGCTGCGGAATCGGGACGGCGGCGGGGGCTACCAGGCCTTCGGCGAGGTGGCGCGGGCGCCTGGCGGCGCGGTTGGTGGGGTCGTCGGCACGCTCGCGAAGCTGGGCCGGGAGGTGGAGGCCTTGGTGGTAGCGCGGCATTATCCGCGCGACTTCGTGAGCCTCCGTGGCTATGCCTTCGGCGAGCGCAACGGCGTCACGCAGAACGAGACGGGCCTTTACCTCGGCCTCCGCCTCCGCCCCGCGCGCGACTGGACCGTGACCGGCTTCTTCGACCAGTACCGCTTCCCCTACCTCCGCTTCACCGTCCCGCGCCCGGCAACCGGCTACGAAGCGCTGCTCTACGTCGAGCACCGCCCGACGCGCTGGCTCACCGTCTACGCGCAGGGCCGCACGGAGACGCGCGAGGTCGGCCTCGACGTGGCGGACCCGAACGGCTCCGTGGTGGGCGGGCTCACCACCGAGACGCGGCAGACGCTGCGGCTGCACGGCAGCTACCTCGCCAACCGCGCGCTGCGCCTCCGCGCTCGCGTCGAGGTCGCGCGCTATCAGGAAGCCCGGCTTGGCGGCGAGCCGGACCGGGATGCCGAGTTCGGGGTGCTCCTCTTCCAGGACGTCCGCTGGCAGACCACCGACTGGCTCCGCCTCGACGCCCGGCTGACGTTCTTCGACACGGCCAGCTTCGACGCGCGGCTCTACCAATTCGAGTCGGACGCGACGGGCGTGCTCACGAACGTGGTGTTGACCGGGCGCGGCACGCGCGCCTACCTCCTCGCCACCGTCGAACCCACGGAGCGCGTGCGCCTCCAGGCGAAGCTGGCGCAGACGCGCTTCGAGGACCGCTTCACCGTCGGCAGCGGACTGGACGAGGTCGAGGGCCCGCAGGTGCGCGACCTCACGGTGCAACTGCAAATACGCTTCTAGCATGCCCGTTCGTAGCAACACCTTGGTTTGACGCGGGATCGGTTACGAGACCAACCCGCCCCGCGCTCGGTCTGTGCAGGATTGGAGCAGCGTCCGCTCTCACTTTGAGGCGACTGGCTGGCCACGCAGCATTGTCTCGGGAGCGGTGTTCGTATTGGGTTCCATTTTCGGTATCCATCTGAGATCGACGGGGCGAGGCACCGAACTGGCCATGGGGTGAGGGCCTCCCATTCACCGCGTTGCGCCCAGCTATGTCGCAATCCCTCTTCGTCGTCATCGCCCTCTCGCTCGCCGGGCTGCTGTCGCTGCAGCAGCTCCGCTCCGCCCACGACTCCGAGACTCGCATCATCCGGGCCGAGATGGAGCTCATGGCCTCCGGGGCCGCGCTCAAGATCGTTGAGTACGCCGCGTCGCGCGCCTTCGATGAGCGGACCACCCCGCTGGAGATCCAGCAGAACGGGCTGCCGGGCGGTGCCGGTCAGTTCTCGGAGCCCGCGCAGTTCGGGGAGACGATGCCCGCAGGCCCCATGCTTCCAGCTCCCCCCATGTCGGGTGACGACCGCGACGATCGCGACGATGACGACCGTGACGACGATGATCGCGATGACGATGACCGCGACGACGACGACAACCAGAACGTGCCGCCTCCGAGCTCGCCGCTCCCTCCAGCTGGCAACCCCTGTGACCTCGACCGGCTCGCTGCCACGTCGGGCATGTGCGACGACCTCGATGACCTCCACATGGACGCCAACGAGTGGCAGGCCATCAACGTGCCGCTGCCGGACGGGAGTGCGCAGGAGTTCGAGGCCAACGTGCAGGTGAGCTACGTCCGCCGCTTCAACGGCAACAGCACCCTCAGCGGCAGCCAGCGTAGCGAGCAGAAGCGCGTCGTCGTGCGCGTCCGCGCGCCGATGCTCGGCGGCCAACCCAACGTTCAACT
>JBCCRG010000129.1:0-8945 GCA_039208155.1 Bacteroidota bacterium
ACCTCGTCGATCTGCAGTTCGCGGCGGAGCAGCGGCAGCCATTTCGGGCGCACCACCAGCGAGTCCACAGCGGCCACGAGCCCGCCGTCGGGGCCGTAGAGCCGCACGTCGCTGGCGTAGAGGTCGAAGACCAGGTTGCCCGTGAGCTGGCCGATGGCAAGGCTGCCCTGCAACTCGCGCTCGACGTAGCCTTCAATCTGGTCGCGGAGCGCATCGCGCCCGACCTGCGTGCGCGTCAGCCCGACGAACAGCAGCGTGCCGAGCACGACCACCGCGACGGCGGCGCGCACCAGAGCACGAGGCACGGCGAGCAAACGAGACACGAGCAGGGTAGCGGAAGAGAGAAGCAGAGGAAGGAGAGCCGCCGCATCAACCGGGGAAGTAGCAGGCTGGTTCGCGGCGGCAGGTCAGTGTGCCGGTGGACCGAGAGTCGGTGGACGGTACGTTATACGGAGTCACAGGCAAAAGGGCTCAGAACTGCCCCCTGAGAGAACACTCACGGAAATTGGTATCAGCGGCTATCGAGTTTGTGCATCGGGTCTCAAGTGGACGAGACGTGAACGCTACTTTGAGAGGAGATGCCTCGGAAAGGAATGGGGCGTTAGTATTGGGGCATTCTCACGTACCGACATGGCTGTTCGGTACTGGATAACCCAAGTTGTGCCCTATCGACAGGCTTCTCGGCGTGGACGGTGTAGGGAGTAGGGCGTGAGAAACATCCCATGCCCTACCCTCTACTCCCTGCAGATCGTCCGAAGTGTAGCGGCGAGCCCTAGCACACAACTTGGGTTGGATAGGCAGACGCTCATATAGTACGCCGCTAGTACCAGGAGCGTTATGTTGTTTCTGGAAAAGGGTAGTGTGGGCGCGTTGTGTTGCCCGACTCAATATGCAGTTTGTCGGGGCATGAGCGTGAGGACTGAGCAGCTGGCACAGACGGCACTATCTGCCCAGCGAACTCGATTCCTTGAAGGTTCTTGTGGAACCCTTGCAATTTAATTCAGATATATCTTAACTAGTAGCCGCTGACGGCCGACACCTCTTATGCCGGACCCCATTCTCGAGCTCCTCATTGTCGGCACCAGGCACCGCATCTACTACCTCTGCGAGGGCAACCATCGCTCCTTCCGTGACTTCGCCGACGACCTCCACGCCTCGGGCCCCTTCGCAGCAAGGCTCCGGCGCAAGCCCAAGGTCGAATCAAAAAAGACCTTGCCACCGGACTGGAAGAAGCTGCTGGCGCTCCTCCAGCGCGCCGCCCAGCACGGGATTGAGGTCGTAGCGCAGAACTCGGCGCGGTGCAAGCGTTTCGTCCCACCCCCGGCGCACACCAACAACGAACGGATGGAGGTCTGCGAGTTTAAGACTGGGCCCTATCGCGTGCTCTTCTTCGTAGAGGAGACCACCCGTCCCGAGCCGCGTACGACGCTCATTATCACGCATGTGTTCGAGAAGAAGCAGGACGAGACACCACGCGGCGAGCTCCGCCGCTTCGCCGACCTGCGCGCAACGTATTACCGGTGGCGCGCCGCCCTGAAGGCGCGTGACGCCTTAGACGCTATCACCAAGTGCCAGCCCCCCACGTCATGAGCAAGACCCTCAAGGCCGCCCCCTGGATCGCCGGCGACCTCGCCGCGCTCCAGCACGATCCCGAGTTCCTCGCCGAAGATCTCGTTCTCGCCGTCTGCGAGCAGATCGCAGCGGCCATGTCCGAGGACGGCGTCTCGCAGAAGGAGCTCGCCACGCGTCTGGGCAAGACTCCGAGCGCCGTGTCGCAACTCCTCAGCGGCGACCAGAACGTCTCGCTGCGCCGTCTCGTGGAGGTAGCCTGCGCGCTCGGCCGGGGCGTCGAGCCGCCGCGCCTCGTGCCGTTCGTGGCGACCGAGGTGGAGGCGGTCGACGAGGGCCACTACAGCCACAGCCTCCAGTTCTCCGTTGACACCGACCGCTGCGTCACCCCCTACGAAGACTTGTGGGCGCACGTCGCTGCCCCGACGCAGGAGCGCTACCTCCGCTGGAGCGCCGACACGAACGCTGCCAGCGCCTCGGCTGCCGATCCGGCCGAGGCGTTGCCCTTTGCCTGAGCCCCCGCCTGCTTCGTTGCCATGTCCCTCGTTCCTCCGATCCGTTTGCTCGATCACTACGCCGAGCACATCGCCTTCGACGTGTTGCAGCAGCCGGAGTCGAGACCCGAAAAGGGAATCGTCTTCGACAACCTCGGCATCGACATCGCCTACGACGACCCTGTCCCCGTCGACGACGACGGCGCGGCCCTGGAGCGGATCGCCTTTCGCATGACCGTCCGCGTGAACGATGCGAACGATACTCCCGCCGCGGTCGCCTACCGGGCCGTAATCGGACTGCGGGGCCTGTTTGAGCGTCAGTCACTCAGCGACCTCGCCGACCCGCCGCCTGAGGAAACCTACCTCATGCATACCGTTGCCTCGGCGGTCGCCTCGCTCTACGGGGCGGCTCGTGAGCTGCTGATCGTCCTCAGCGGACCGGCTCCGTTCGGGAAGGTGCTCCTCCCCTCGATTTCGCCGGCTCACGCGGCTCAGCAGATGCTGCGAAAACAGAGTGCTCCGCCGCCTGGGGACGTGGATGAGCCGTAGACCTCTACGCTGCTGATCCGCAGGAGCCTGTCGGCGGGGCCGGTCGCCAACCCCGATGTCCTTCCAGCCGAACACGCTCCCATGTCTGATCTCATCCACTGCTTCCTAGACGAATCCGGCGATCCCCATTTTCCGCCTGGCGAGGCGGGCCGTAGCGACCACTACGTGCTCGCAGCGGTCCTCATCGCCGAGGACAAGCTCGCCGCCGTGCGTATCCAGGCCGACGCTATCCGGCGTGAGCATTTCAAGACCGGGGAGATGAAGGCTGGCGCGCGGTCGCTCACGCGCAAGGCCGCCCGGCGCCGTGCTGTCGTGGAGGCCCTTGCCGAGCTCGACGTTTCGTACGCCGTCATCGCCGTCGACAAGCGCGAGGTGCTCGAAGACGGTCCGCTGGCGACGTGGAAGAAGTCTTTTCTAAAGTACACCGCGCGTCAACTCCTCCGCCGGCTCTACGCTACGTCTAGCCGCGTGAGGGTCGTCGCTGATGAGTACGGCAGCGAGGAATACCAGGCGGAGTTCGACCGCTACGTGAGGACCAAGCAAGGGCTCTTCGCTGAAGGCTCCGACTTCACGTTTGGGGACAGTAAGGCGGAGCCGCTCATCCAGGTCGCCGATTTCGTAGCGGGCACGGTGCTGCGTGCTCTGCGTGACCGGACCGACGACAACCGCGCGCTCATCGGCCTGCTGCGTTCGAGGATGCACACGTATCTGGCGTGGCCGACGGTGTACGCTCCAGTCGAGCCGCCGCGCGGAATCGGCGAGCAGGCACAGCGAGACCGTGCCGTGCGCGACCTCGCGCTGAAGGCGTCTGCGCGCTACCTGGACGCTAGCCGAGACAGCAAGGACCCGCTCACTGTAGCGAGAGTAGCATGCCTCGACCGGCTCCTCTTTGCGGCCCAGTTCGACCCAGCTTCCTCGTTCGTGCATGCCGACGAGCTTGAGCACGAGCTCAGAAAGCTCGGGCTCCCCGGGGTGGTGCCTTCGTCCCGCTGGCTCAGCGCCCACGTCATCGGACCGCTGCGTGACGAAGGCGTCGTGATCAGCGGGTCGTCCAGAGGGTACGCCATTCCCTACAGCGCCGATGACCTCGATTCCCACGCTAGGGATGTCCGGTCGAAGACTATCCCGATGCTGCGCCGGCTCGCGCGGTACCGCGAGGATCTCGCGATACAGTCTGCTGGCGAGGTAGATCTGCTCGGCTCGAAGAAGCTGGCGGACCTTCGCTCGCTCGTAGAAGCACTCAGCGGATTGCGCGAAGCTGCGGAGTCCACCGGATGACCGACGCTGCGCGAGTTCATCCGCTCACCGACCGCGCGTACGCCCAAGCCGCCGCCACGGCGTCCTCGCTCACGTTGTCGGTTACGCGCGCGAGGCCGAGGTCGTCCAGCACGACGAACCGGATCCGGCCGCCGATGCGCTTCTTGTCGGTGCGCATCGCTGCGATCAGGTCGTCGTCGGAGAGGGCGGAGAGGGAGCCGGGGACAGGGAGGCGGGCGACGAGGGCGTCGGTGCGCTCGAAGGGGAACGCCTGCCGGAGCGTGCGCGAGAGGTGGAGCGCAGCCCGCATACCGAGGGCCACCGCCTCGCCGTGCGTAAACGTCCCGTAACCCGCGACCCGCTCGATGGCGTGCGCGAACGTGTGGCCGAAGTTGAGGGTAGCCCGGCGCCCTGATTCGCGCTCGTCGTGGCCCACCACATCTGCCTTGATCGCGGCGGAGCGGTGAAGGACGTGCGCCACCACAGTTTCGTCACGAGCGAGGAGCGCGTCCCAGTTCGTCTCCAGAAACGCGAAGAACTCCGCGTCGGCGATGAGGCCGTATTTCACGACCTCGGCCAGCCCGCTCGTCCACTCGCGCTCGGGGAGCGTCGCCAGCACGTCCTGGTCGATGTGCACGAAGCGCGGCTGGTAAAACGCGCCGACGAGGTTCTTGCCGAGGCGGTGGTTGATGCCCGTCTTGCCGCCGATGGCCGCGTCCACCTGCGCGATGAGCGAGGTCGGGAGTTGCACGAGCGGCACGCCACGTAGCGTCGTCGCAGCGGCGAACCCGGCGAGGTCGCCCACGACGCCGCCGCCGAGCGCCAGCAGCGGGCGGCTCCGGTCGATGCCGTTCTCCAGCGCCCACGTCTGGATGCGCGCGAGATGGACCATCGACTTCGTCTCCTCGCCCGCCGGGAGCACGAGCGCCTCGGGCTGCCAGCGCTGCCGCCGAAGCCCGTGTAGCAGCGGCCCGAGGTGCTGCCGCGCGACCTGCTCGTCCGTCACCACGAAGCAGCGACCTGGCGAGAGCCCGCGTACGCGCAGCCGCAGCGGCACGTCGGCCAGCGGCTCGAAATAGATCGGATACCCTCGGTTCTCGGGCAGCACGACCAGGACGGGCTCGCTCCTGACGGGGGCGGTTGTGGAGCGCGTCGTGCGGCCACGCTCTGCGTTCCCTCGGTCCACGTTCGACGCCATCAGCCCATTACCTCGATGAACGCGTTCGCTTCGGCGATCGCCTCCTCCATGTCTGCGATGAGCCCGTCCACGTCCGTCTGGAGCGAGGCGACCTCGCCTTCGAGTGACGCGATGGCCTGCGCGTTGAGGTTGTGCTTAAGGAAGAGCACGTGGTCCCGGAACGTGGACAGCACGGGCTCCATCGTGCGCTCGACGCGGCGCATGGCGGCGATGAGTTCGTCGTAGCGGTCGCGCGCGTCGTCGAGCTGGTCCTCGCTGCGGCGGCGGAAGTCGGGGTCGCTGTACTCGTCGAGCTCCTCCTCCCACTCGTTGAAGAGCGACGTGCCCGCGTTCTCCACCGCCTCGATGCGGTCGCGCACCTCCTCGGCGTCGTCTTCGGCGCGCTCGTACTCGCGTTCGAGCTTGCGGTAGGTGCGCTCCAACTCGCCGCCGTCGAAGCCGGTGAGTGCCTGGAACTCGTCGAGGGCGGAGGCGAATTGCTCCTTGGCGTCCTCCTGGCTCTCGCGGGCCTTCTCGACGCGGTCGGAGAGGAGCTCGCGGCGTGGCGTGCCGAGGCGTTCGAGCGAGTCGTAGTAGAGTTCGCGCGCGGCGGACTGGCAGCCGACCTGCGTCAGCGCAAGGAGCAGGATGAGGGCGACGAGGAGGAGGCGCATGGCGTGCGGTGGTGGAGAACGGGGGCGGAAAGATCGGCACGCCTGGGTGTAAGTTGAAAGGCAGTGGAGTGCTTCAGGAATCCAGTGGCTCAGTGATTCAGCTTCCACACGTTCACACCTTCACACGTCCACATCTCTTCCCCATGTCCGACGACCTCGACGCCCGCTTCCAGGAAGCCGCTGCCGCTGCGCAGGACCTCCCGAGCCGCCCCGACAACGACACGCTGCTGCGGCTCTACGCGCTCTACAAACAGGCCACGGCGGGCGACGTGTCCGGCAAGCGCCCCGGCTTCACCAACCCCGTCGGCCGCGCGAAGTACGACGCCTGGGCCTCCCTCGAAGGCACCGACAGCGAGGCGGCGAAGCAAGACTACGTCGACCTCGTAAGCGACCTGCAAGACGCCTGAGCGCGTTCCTCCTCTTCGTGTCCACGTCCCCCTCTACACCGCCAGATCCCGCAGCCGTGGCCCAGGCGCTTGCTCCGCTTGAGCGAGTGAAGGCGACGCTGCTCGGCACGGGTACCTCGACGGGCATCCCCGTGATCGGCTGCGACTGCCGCGTCTGCACGTCGAGCGACCCGCGCGACCAGCGGCTGCGCTGCTCGGCGCACATCGTGGCGGAGACGGACGCCGGGCCGGTGCACCTCCAGATAGACACCGGGCCTGACTTCCGGACGCAGGCGCTCCGCTTCGGCGTCGAAGCCGTGGACGCGCTCCTGGTGACGCACCACCACTTCGACCACGTCGTGGGGATGGACGACCTGCGGCCCTACTTCTTCCGGGAGCCCGCGCCGATCCCGGTCGTTGCGCCGCCCAACACCGAGGCTGCGCTGCGGAAGATGTTCGGCTACATCTTCGAGGACGGCAGCTACCCTGGCATCTCGAAGCTCGCCCTCCGCGCCGAGACGGAGCCGTTCGTCGTCGCGAGCCGCACCCAGCCTGCCGCCTGCGTCGAGGTCACGCCGATCCCAGCCTTCCACGGCAGCCTGCCGCTCTACGGGTACCGCATCGGCGGCCTTGCCTACCTCACCGACGTGAGCGCGTTGCCGGAGGCGAGCTACCCGCTGCTCGACGGCCTCGACGTGCTCGTGCTCGACGCGCTGCGCCACGAGCCGCACCCGACGCACTTCTCGTTCAGCGAGGCCATCGCGGCGGCAGAGCGGATTGGGGCCCGCGAGACGGTCTTCGTCCACATGACGCACAGCATCCTCCACGCCGAGGACGACGCGGCGCTGCCCGATGGGATCCGGCTCGGCTACGACGGGCTGGTGCTCACCGCCCGGGGGTAGAGGGACAGGCAGCAGATTCGTAGGTGGGGAGGCAAACCCCACGAGGGGCATCGCGTAGCACCTGCGTTCACCGTCGTACCACGCTGCCGCTCCCCCGCCATGGCCGCTCCGCTCGCTCCCGTCCTGCCCGACGCGCTCGGGTCCGCTTCCGAACAGACCGTCGCGCTCCTGCCGCTGCTCTACGTCGCCTGGGCCGACGGCGTGCTCACCCCGTCCGAGGTCGCCGGGATCCGCCAGCGCGTCGAGGCGCAGGAATGGCTGGCGGACGCCGACAAGCAGCAACTCGCCGCCTGGCTCGACCCGCTCAACCCGCCGACGGCGACGCAGTACCGCCGGTGGATGCGCGCCATCCGCAAGGCCGCCGCCCACCTGCCCGACGAGCGCTGCGGCTCGCTCGCCACGCTCGGGCTCGGCATGGCCGAGGTCGCGGGCGTCTCGGCGGGCGACGGGGTGTCGTCCGAGGTCATCGGGGCGCTGCACGACCTCGAAGGCACGCTCGGCGCGGCGGCGGAAGAGGCGCTCACGGAGCTGCTTGCCGAGCGCCCGGATGCGCCGCCGCTGGCCGCCATCCCAGAGCCGCAGTTCGACGTGGACGCGCTCCAGGCACTCCTCGACGGGGAGTACGCCGATCTCCGCCACCGCGTCCGGACCGTGCTCTCGGACCCGCTCTTCGACCCGATGCCCGTGCTCGACACGGCGGCGGCGCGCGAGCGGGCGCTGCGCTGGTGCAAGCACCTCGCGGCGCAGGGCTTCGGCGCGCTCGCCTTCCCCGAGTATGCGGGGGGTGAGAACAGCATCGCCAAGTTCATCGTCGCCTTCGAAGCGATTGCGGCGCACGACCTCGGGCTCGTCGTCAAGTACGGCGTGCAGTTCGGGCTCTGGGGCGGCTCGGTCAACCAGCTCGGCACCGCGCGCCATCGCCGCGAGTACCTCCCGCAGATCGGCACGCTGGAGCTGCCCGGCTGCTTCGCGATGAGCGAGCTCGGCCACGGCTCCAACGTACGCGACCTGGAGACGACGGCGACGTATGACGTCGCCACCGAGGAGTTCGTCATCAACACGCCGCGCAACCTCGCGCGCAAGGAGTGGATCGGCAACGCCGCCAACCACGGCCAGGTGGCGACCGTCTTCGCGCAGCTCCAAATCCCGCACACGGACACGCACGGCACGACCGAGATGGAGTCGTACGGCGTGCACGCGTTCCTCGTCCCGATCCGCAGCGCCGACGGCTGCCCGAGGCCGCGCGTGCGCATCCAGGACGGCGGCGAGAAGATGGGCCTCAACGGCGTCGACAACGGGCGGCTGTGGTTCGACGAGGTCCGCATCCCGCGCGAGAACCTCCTCGACCGCTTCGCGAGCGTGTCCGAGGACGGTACCTACGACAGCCCGATCCCGAGCGAGGGCCGCCGCTTCTTCACCATGCTCTCGACGCTCGTCGGCGGGCGCATCGCGGTGGGCTCAGGCGGCAACAGCGCGGCCAAGGTGGGGCTCACCATCGCGATCCGCTACGGCGCGCGGCGGCGGCAGTTCGGCCCGAAGGACCGCCCCGAGGTGCCCATCCTCGACTACCTCTCGCACCAACGGCGTCTCTTCCCGCTGCTCGCGAAGGTCTACGGCCTGCACTTCGCCCTCGCCAAGCTCCGCGACGACTTCGCGGCGGCCCGTCCCGGCGACGACCTCCAGGACATCGAGGCGCGCGCCAACGCGCTCAAGGCGTTCGCGACCTGGAACTGCACCGAGACGCTCCAGGAGGCCCGCGAGGCGTGCGGCGGCCAGGGCTACCTCTGGGAGAACCGCCTCGCCGCCCACAAGCGCGACTCCGACATCTTCACCACGTTCGAGGGCGACAACACCGTCCTCATGCTACAGGTGGCGAAGGGCCTGCTCTCCGCCTACGCCAACGAGTTCAAGAACCTCTCGACGTTCGGCAAGGTGCG
>JBCCRG010000130.1:0-8873 GCA_039208155.1 Bacteroidota bacterium
ACCTAGCGGGCGCGCTGCTTCTCGCGGATGCGGGCGGCCTTGCCGCGGAGGCCGCGGAGGTAGTAGAGCTTGGCGCGGCGGACGCGGCCCTCGCGGACGCGCTCGATGCGGGCTAGCTTGGGCGAGTAGAGCGGGAAGATGCGCTCCACGCCGACGCCGTTGGACACCTTGCGCACGGTGAACGTCTTCTTCGAGCCCTCGCCGCGCATCGCGATCACGACGCCGGTGAACTTCTGGATGCGCTCCTTGCTGCCTTCGATGACGCGCACGTGCACGTCCACGGTGTCGCCGGGCGCAAACTCGGGGATGTCGTCGCGCAGCTGCGTGCCTTCGACGAGGTTCATCAGTTCGGTAGACATGGGAGGAGTCAGGTAGGGATCAGCAGGGATTCGACAGCGATCGTCGCGTGTGCCTGGATTCGGATGGCCTCGTGCGCGGCGAACAGAGCTTCACAACATACGGCGGAGCGAGCACCCTTACGTCGCCCCCGGAGAGCGAGTGCCCCATCTTGCGGATTCTTCGCAGGGCCCTGTAGTCGGCATGCAGTGATCGCTTGGCGACCGGTAGACTTCCCCCACCCAACCGCGTCGATCTGGACGCGTCGAAGCTTCGTATCTCATTCGGCATGTCCTGGTCTCCACTCCGGCTCCTCCGCGATGGCTTCGCGGCGTACCCGCGCGCCTTCTGGGTGCTCTGGGTGGGGACGTTCGTGAACCGGATGGGCCTGGTCGTCCTCCCGTTCCTGACGCTCTACCTCACTGTCGAGCGTGGGCTGAGGCCGAGCATCGCTACGGCGCTCGTAGCCGGGTTCGGACTGGGCGCGTTCGTCGCCAACTTCGCAGGCGGGGTACTCGCCGACCGATGGGGCCGTCGCCCGGTGCTGCTCGCGGGGCTCTTCGGCGGCGCGGTCCTGATCGCGCTCGTGCCGTGGGTGCATGCGCTGCCGCTGCTCGCGGGACTCGTAGTGCTGCTCGGGCTCGTGACCGAATCGTACCGCCCGGCGGTTTCGGCTGCCATCGTGGACCTGGTGGAGGAAGAGCAGCGGACGCAGGCATTCGCGCTGTTCTACTGGGTCATCAACATCGGTGCGGCGGTTGCGCCCGCACTCGCCGGGTTCCTCGCTGCGCGGTCGTACGGTCTGCTCTTCGCCCTCGATGCCGCGACGATGGCCGTCTACGGGCTGCTGCTGCTCGTCGCCTTCGCGGAGACGCGCCCTGACACTGACTCACCCAACAGTTCCCAGGCCTCCGCGCTGCGCCCAGCCCGCGCGCTCGATGCCGTGCGTGACCCCGTGCTGCTGGGCTTGGCGGCCTGCACGCTGCTTCTAGCGTCGCTGATGTTTCTGATGTACACCGTCTTCCCCCTCGTCTTCAGCGCGCAAGGACTCTCGGAGACCGATTACGGGCTCATCGCAGGCACCAACGGCGCGGTGATCGTGGTGCTGAGCTTGCCCCTCGCCCAGGTCATCAAGCGGCAGCCGCCCTACCCTGTGCTCGTGGTGGCAGGGCTGCTCTATGCCGCTGGCTTCGCGCTGCACCTCCCTGCCTCGACGCTGGGCGGCCACGCGTTGGCCGTGGCGGTGTGGACACTCGGCGAGATCGCGCTCGTCACGATGGCGCCGGTGCTGGTGGCGCAGCTATCGCCGGAGTCGGTACGGGGGGCCTACATGGGCGTCTACGGCGCGGCGTGGGGCCTCGCCCACATGGTGTCGCCCCCGCTGGGCGGCCTGGTCTTCGAGCGCCCCGGAGTCGAGGCGTTATGGATAGGAAGTGTAGGCGTGGCGCTGGCTGGGACGGTCGGGTTTGTGCTCCTCGGATGGGCGGCACGGGGGACCGCTGAACGGGGCTTCCGGGAAAACCCTAGTGGGCCTATATAAAACCTCGGAGAAGCGCTCTACCTGTGGACGTTTTGAACGTTTTATTTCGTTTAGGCAGAAACTACGGCCTAGAGGCACCGTAGTATGGGCTCCACTCTCACAGCGCATTTCTCGCCAGGCTCGTTCGTCCTCCCCTCGGGCGACCCGCACTCCACGATCCTGTGAACACTCCGCCTCGCTTCGACTTACGCCATCGCGTGGCCCTCGTGACGGGGGCGTCCTCCGGCATCGGCCGGGCCACCGCAGTTGAACTCGCGCGCTGCGGTGCGCGCGTCGTCATCAACTATCCCTTTGCCTCCGAGGAGGACAACGCCCGCGAGACGCTGCGCCTCGTGGAGCAGGCCGCCCGCGCCTCCGCTGCCCTGCACCGCCACGTCGCGGGCGACGGCGACTCCGTGCCCGTCCCGGCGCTCGCTGTCGGCGACGACCTCACCCCTGCGCCCGCTCAGCCACCCGTCGGCTTACTCGTTCGCGCCGATGTGTCGGACGAAGCGGAAGTCCGCCGGATGTTCGAGGAGATCGCGGCTGTGCACGGCCCGCTCGACCTGCTTGTGAACAACGCGGGCATCCAGATTGAGGCCCCGTCGCACGAGGTCACGATGACTGACTTCGACAAGGTGCTTGGCGTCAACCTGCGGGGCGCGTTTATGGTCGCCCAGCAGGCAATCCGGCAGTTCCGCGCGGCGGGCAAGCCCGGCGTGATCGTGAACCTGTCGAGCGTCCACGAGAAGATCCCGCGCCCGAGCTACGTCTCGTACGCGATCAGCAAGTTCGGCATCAAGGGGATGACGCAGACGCTCGCGCTGGAGTACGCCAACGATGGCATCCGCGTCAACGCCGTCGCCCCGGGGGCTACGGAGACGCCGATCCAGAGCTGGCTCGACGACGCCAAGCAGACCGACGTCGTCGCGTCGCACATTCCGCAGAAGCGGATCGCGCAGCCCGTGGAGATTGCGCAGGCCATTGCCTACCTCTCCTCCGACGCCGCCCGCTACATCACAGGCCAGACCCTCTTCATCGACGGCGGCCTGACGCTCTTTGCCGACTTCCAGGAGCCCTGGAGCGGCTGAGACGATCCCCACACCACCACCGTACGCGCCGTGCCAGGCATCATGTCCTGGCGCGGCGTATGCGTTTAGGCCCTCCGTGCGCGCAGCAGAGCGCTGTGTAAGACGTGCCCGCGCGGCCACGTCCTGTCTCACAGCGCCCCGCCACGGACTGCCTTGGTGGTCCGATCTTCCGTACCTCTCTTCCGCTTCACTTGCCGCCACTCGCTATGACTGCCACGCACTCGGACGTTCTCATCATCGGCGCGGGCGTCGGCGGCGGCGCGGTCGCCCACGCGCTTGCGCCCACCGGGAAATCCATCCGCCTGCTCAACCGCCAGGGCTCGCTGCCGCGCGAGCGCGACAACTGGGACCCGGTCAAGCTCTTCGTGGAGGGCCGCTACAAGGCCGATGAGCATTGGGTCGACGGCGAGACGGGCGAGGACTTCCGCGCGCAGATGTTCTACTGGCTCGGCGGCAACACGAAGGTCTACGGCTCCGCGCTGCTGCGGCTGCGCCCGGAGGACTTCACCGCGATGCAGCACGAGGACGGCCTCTCCCCCGCCTGGCCGATCACCTACGACGACCTGGCCCCGTACTACGACCGCGCCGAGGCTGTCTATCACGTCCACGGCAGCCGCGGCTCCGACCCGTTCGAGCCGCCCGCGTCAGGCCCCTATCCGCACCCTGCCATCGCGCACGATCCGCGCATCGCCGAGGTCGCCGAGGGACTGCGCAGCCAGGGCCTCCAGCCGCTCGACCTGCCGATGGGCGTCAAGTTCAGTGAGGCCAACCCGGGCGGCGGCGCGTTCGTCCTCCGCGAGGTCTTCGGCGCGATGGGCCGGGCAGCCTTCGACGGCTACCCGGACATGCTGCACCTCAAGATGGACGCCGAGACGGCCACGGTCATCCCGGCGACGGCGCACGGGAACGTAGACCTGGTCACGGACGCCCTCGCGACGCGCATCGTCACCAACGCGAGCGGCAGCGAAGTCGTCGGGATAGACGTGGAGGTGAACGGCGCGACGGTCCGCTACACCGCCGACGTGTACGTGCTCGCCGCTGGGGCCATCCAGTCGCCCGCGCTACTCTTCCGCTCCGCGACCGACGCCCACCCGCACGGCCTCGCAAACAGCTCGGGCCGCGTCGGGCGGCACTTCATGCGGCACGTCACCTCGAAGTTCTACACCGTCTCCAGCCAGACGCCCAACCCGACGCGTTTCCAAAAGACGCTCGCCATCAACGACTTCTACTTCGGCGCAAAGGACGGCTCAGACTACGACCAGATCCCGCTCGGCCACGTCCACCTGATGGGCAAGCACGCGGGCTGGCAGATCAAGCAGGACCTCCCGGCCGGATCTTTCACAGACGAGGAGTACGACCGCATCGCCGCGCACTCAGTCGACTGGTGGGTGCAGGGCGAGGACCTGCCGCTCTACGAGAATCGCGTCGATCTCGCGGACGACGGCCGCATCCGGCTGCACTACACCTGGACGAACCGCGGCGCGCACAACAAGCTCATGGACCGCCTCGAAGCCGCGCTCCGGCCTATCGGCTTCGACGAGTTCTACCGCGTCCCGATGCCGCTCGCCGTCGTGAACCACCAGTGCGGGACGTGCCGCATGGGCACCGACCCCGCCGAGAGTGTCGTGGATGTCTACGGGCGCACGCACGACGTGGCGAACCTCTTCATCGCCGACGCGAGCTTCTTCCCGTCCTCGGGCGCGACCAACCCGACGCTCACCATCGCCGCGCACGCCTTCCGCATCGCGGACTACCTCGCTGAGGAGGTGCTGTAGGGGCTGTTGGCTGTTGGCTGTTGGCTGTTGGCTGTTGGCTGTTGGCTGTTGGCTGTTGGCTGTTGGCTGTTGGCTGTTGGCTGTTGGAAGCTGCGGTCCTACCCGTGTCGCGTCAAGCCATTTGGGGACTTTTCTCATGCTCTGTGGGAGCCGAAAATCGGCCCTCACCCCAAATCCGGTTGCTCTGTGCCGGAACTGCCATTGGGGGAAGCTCCCCTCCTGGACAGGAGGGGCCGGGGGTGGTCGATTGGAAGGGTGCCGATCCGGAAGAGTGCTTGCAGACTCGGTATCAAATCCGCGGCGCGTGCGGTCCCACGACGATGCCGTCGCCGTCGGCCACGAGGTAGTCGCGCGGGGAGAACGTCACGCCCGCAAACGTGACGGAAATGCTCGACTGCCCCTCGCCGCGCTTGATGGTCTTGCGGGGGTGCGTCCCGAGTGCCTTCAGCCCGATCTCCACCTCGGCGATCTCGTGGTGGTCGCGGATCGAGCCGTAGATCACGAGCCCCGCCCAGCCGTTCTCCTGCGCGAGCACAGCAACGTTGCCCCCGCACAGCGCGCAACGCCGAGAACCGCCCCCATCGACCACAAGCACCCGTCCGTTGCCCGCCGTCGCGAGCATCCGCTTGACGAGCAGGTTGTCCTCGAACACCTTCACCGTTTCGATGGGGCCGTGAAAAGCCAAGTGTCCCCCGAAGTCGGCGAAGATCGGCTCGGCGGCCGACCATTCGGGGTGCGCGTCGAGGACGTCGGCGGTGTAGATCGTGGGCATGGGGACGGTCGTGGCTGGGTTGCAGGCGGGAAGAGAATACGCGTGGCGGGGCATCCGTAGCTTGCGGCCTCACCGTCGTCTTGCCATGCGCCCCGCTGCCCTTCTCGGCGTCCTCGCTGCCCTCACCCTCTCGGTCTGCGTCCTCAGCCCGAGGGTGTCCGCGCAGCCCCTCACGTTCGGTCACGCCCTCGATCCACTCGAAGCGCCTGCGCGCACCGGCTTCGCCCAGGTAAACCGCAACGAGGTCATGCTGCGTGGCGGCCCCTCGTATATCGACGACCGGTGGCGGCTCTTCGGCGGCCTCGAAGCACGGCTCGAAGCGGGTCGGCTCGGCCTAGGTCTGGAGATTCCGGGACGCACGGGCATCAGCAGTGCCTACGAGGAGGACTACGACGAACTCTACGACCTCGCCCGCCGCCTGCTCTACCTCCGGCTCAGCCCCACCCCCACGTCGCCGCTCTACGTCCGCCTCGGCCCGCTGGAGCGCCTGCGGCTAGGCAGTGGGCTGCTCGTCGATGGCTTTGGCACGACGGCCGCGTGGGAGGAGCGTACGGTGGGTGCGGAGGTGGCAGTCCGCCTCGGAGGCGTGACGGTGCAGGGGTTTCTGGAAGACCTGCGGCTGGACGGGCTCGTGGGCGGGGCGCTCGTGCTCGAACCGCTGGGACGTAGCGCGAGCCGCCTGCAAGGGATACGTCTGACGCTGGAGGGCGCGTACGACCTCGCGCTCGACGCCAGCTGGGGCGACAGCCTCGACCTTCCGTTCGCGGCCGGGGCCACGCTGCAGGTGCCGCTCTGGGGCGACGCGCTCGCTGTCGGCCCGTACGCCAGCGGAGCATACCAGCAAGGGCTCGGTGGCGAGGGCGGGATCTCGGCAGAGGTAGGGTTCGACGCGACGGCGGTTCGGTTCGTGGACCTGATCGACGCGCACGCGCGGGTGGGCGTGTTCGCCTTCGACGACGGCGTTCCCGTCACGCCGTTCGATGCCTTCTATCCGGTGCAGCGCGGCACCAACCGCATCATCCAGGCCGATCCGTTCTTCCAGGAGCCCGGCGATCCGCGACGACCGGCCGGGGCAGCCGCCGACGCCATTGAGGCTGGCTGGGGGCTGCTCTTTGCCTTCGACGTGCGGCTCGGCGAGAGCTTCGTGCTGGCCCAGACCGCCCGGCTGCCCGTCGGCGGGCAGCGCGTGGGCCACCACCGCCTGCACGCGGCCTACGGCACCGAGCGCGGCCTGCGGTTCCGCTTCGCCTTCGAGCGCGGCGGGCTCAACCGCCTCAGCAGCTTCTTCGAGGGCTTCGACGCCGACCTCACGATGCTCGTGTTCGATGTGGACTACCCCATCTCGCCGCGTCTGCTCGTGAGCATGCGCTCGCGCTACGGCTTCGCCGCCCTGCCTGAGCAGGGCCCTGCCGACCCGAACTCGTACATCGTGGAGCGCCGCTTCGAGCCCAGCCTGGGGCTACGCCTCCGCTTCTGAGACGTCGGCCGTGTGCAGCAGCGCCAGCGGATCGGTAGCCCGCGCAATCGTGCTTGCCACGGTGTCACTGCTCGTGTCGGGATCAAGGACAGCGAAGAGCGGAGCGGCTGTCTCGACGCGATCCGTCTCCGCGATCAGGATGCAGCGAATGTGCTCGTAGCCAGGGACGGCGCGGATGGCCTTCTGGACCGCGAGCGCCCGGGCTGGTTGCGTCGTCTGCACCAGGACCGCATCGTACGGAGCCAGCCGTGCCGCTGAGACCGCCGTACGCAACGACGGCGCGACGTACACCTCAGCCCACTTCCGCAACCGGTCAGCGAACGCTGTGTCGCGTTGCTCGTCCGGCTGCACGCAGAGCAAGCGGACCCCTCGCGCTATCGCGGATACCGCTGACAGGCGAGGCTGCTCGCGCGTGCGCCCCCGGCGGTCGAAGCGAGGCACCGACACCGAGACGGTCGTTCCGCGGCCTACCTCGCTCTCGATGTGCAGTTGCCCGCCCATTCGCTCCGTCATCGCGGCGACGATGTAGAGTCCCAGACCGACGCCCTCGTGCGACCGCGCGTGGCCCGACGACTGCTGCGTGAACGCCTCCTGCACGTGCCCGAGCCGCTCTGGAGGCATCCCGCTCCCCGTGTCCGTCACCCGCACGTAGACGTGCTCCGCATCGGAGTCGAGGGTGAGGCTGACGCCGCCCTCGTCGGTGAACTTGATGGCATTCGACACCACGTGTCCCACGATCCGTTCGAGGACACTCGCGTCGAGGACAGCCGGCACGTCGAGGTGCGCCGGGAAGCGCTGGAGGTAGAGCCCCTTTTGCTGCGCCGCGTCCTGATGCACCTCCACGAGGCGGGCGAGCACGCGCCCCACGTCCACATCGTCCGGGTCAACCACGAAGTCGCCTGCCTGCAAGTTTGCCACGTCCATCATGTCCTGCACCGTACCAGCGAGCCGTTCTGTGCTGGACAGGATCGAGGTCGCGAGCGACTCGCCGTCGGGGTCATGCTTGCCGAGATGCATCGTGAGCAGTTCTGCCGAGCCAAGCATGGCGGTGAGCGGCGTGCGTAGCTCGTGGGAGACGTTTTGCAGCAGCGAGGTCTTCAGCGTGTCCGCCTCGGCGAGGCGCTCGTTGGAGGAGGCCAACTCCTCGTTGATGCGCGTGAGCTGCCGCCCCATCATGCGCTCGCGGCTGAGCTCGTTGCGGTGGGTGCGCACCCGGTAGGCGGTCAGCGCCCACAGCGACACAACGACAAGCAGGACATAAACGGCGTAGGCCCAGATCGAGCGATACCACGGCGGCAACACACGCAGGGCAAACTGCGCCTCCTCGCTCACAATCCCGTGGACGTTGCGCGCCCGGACCCGGAACGTGTAGAGCGCCCGCTCGGGCAGGTTCGTGTAGGTCCGCACGGCCTCCGTTGTCCACGCGCTCCAGTCGCGGTCGAAGCCGTCAAGGAGGTATTGGTATTCGATCCGCTCCGGGGCATTGAAGCTCGGGGCGGCTACCTCGAACCGCAGTTCCTCCCGCGCGAACGCCAGCATCGGCTTGGATTCCGGACGCTGCGCGACCTCCAGACGCCCCTGGCCGTGCGCGCCGCCGAACAGCAACCGCGACCCGCGCATCACCCGCCGGAAGAGCGGCCGATAGGCCGCGTCGTAGCGCTTCGGCGCGGTGGGGTCGTAGCGGAGCAGGCCGTCCTCCGTCGCCAGCCATACGTACGGGCCGTCGGAGGCGATGTGGGTGATGTGGAGGTCAACGAGCGGTAGATCCGGGCGAGCCTGGCGGCGGTAGCCCGTCGGGGTGCGCTCCAGGAGAAACAGCTCACGGCCGCGCACGGCCCACAGCGTCTCGCCCACTTCCTGGAGGAGCAGGTACGACTTCCCGTCGAGCGCGAGCGCCTCGTTG
>JBCCRG010000131.1:0-8846 GCA_039208155.1 Bacteroidota bacterium
CGAGCTCTCGCTCTTCGGGCGGGCCTCGTTCTACAGCCGGACGCAGGCGCTCTTCGTCATGCGCGACTTCTTCCGGCGCTATCCCCCGGAGGCCGTGACGTTCCGCGACCAGTCCATCGGCGTCGGGACGCGGACGCTGCTGGGGCTCTACGAGGAGCGCGGCGGCGGGCAGTGCCAGGTGGCCGTCCGCCTCCGGCAGCGCCGCAACGCCTGGGAGGTCGTCGCCGTCCGCCTCGACCGCACGGGCACGAGCATCGTAAGCGGCGAGTAGCACCACATTCTGCTCTGAGAAAAACGACGCGGACAACTGTAGTACAGCGCCACGCCTACGCTTCTCCGGCCCGGGCCAATGCCTCGGCATAGAGCCCGTCGCCCACGCGAAAGCCGGAGGCACGCAACGCATCCAGGACGGGACGTACGGCCTGGAGATGACCGCGCCGCTTCGCCTGGAGCACCATGCCTACCGTGCCCACGACCGGTACGCCCTGACGCTGCGCGTAGGCGCGTGCCCGGCGTTCGTCTAGCACCGCTGTCACGTCACGGCGCTCGGTAGCGACGGCCAGCACCTCCGCCTCTCCCGCACCAAACGGAACAGCTCGCAACTGGGCTACGAGCATAGCGTCTTGCGGCTGCACTACCCCAAGCCACACCGGGGTATGACCAACCTCGGCAACGACAGCTGGCGGCGCGGCGACCTGAGCGAACACAGCGGGTATGATGTCGAGATACCCGGCTCGCTCCAACCCAATCAGCGGCGAAGCATCTGTGACGACGAAGGCCACGCTCTAATCCTCGCCGAGACCGTCGAGGTGGGCGAGTTCGTCGTCCAGTTCCTTGGCGGGGTAGTCAATGACGGGCACCTCCCGCTGCGCGAGTTCATTGACGAAGTCATGCAGGGAAAGGGCCGCCACTTCGGCACCGTAGCCGAGCGAGATGGCCCCTTCCTGGTAGAGCAGGACAGCTAAGCCCAGCCGGACGCGTGCGGGGTCGAGGTCAGACGGCAGTTCGAGCGTAAGAGTCGTCATGGCTCTTGGGGTAGGTCTCCTCCGCTAACTCACCGCATGAAGGAGAGATTCCGTATCCGAAGGAGCCAGCAACGGACCCATCGTTGAGCAGGAACGCAGGCGTATCCTACCCGACCGGAATCCAGCCCGCTGCCTCGCTCTATGCCTCAACTCCTTCCTTACAACTCCTACGACGAGTCGTCCCTCTACCAACGTGCCGTCGAGGGCGATACGACTGGGGAGTTGAAACGCACCATCGTGGCGGTCACGGAAGCCGCAGCGGCGGCAGCGCAGCGCGTCATCGTGCACATGCCGCACTACACCGACCACGGCGAGCGGCACTTTCTCAACGTGCTCCGCATCATGGACGCGCTGGTCCCGGACGCTGTGCTGGACGAGATGCCGCCGCTGGAGTGCGCGCTCTGCGTGCTGGCCGCCTACACGCACGACCTCGGCATGGTGCTCACGGACGAGTTCTACCGCGCCGTCCGGAACCCGGACACACCCGAGGGCCGCCACTTCGCCAGCTATTGCGACCGCTACACCGAGGAGCAGCGCCAGATCCGACGCCTCCGCGAGATCGGCCATCCCAACGCCCTCCTGCGCGCCGAACACATTGAGGGGTACCTCCTCAGCACCTACATCCGGGAGCGCCACACCGACTACACCAACATCCTGACGTGGCTGGACCGGCTGAGCAAGGGCAAGCCTACGCTGTTCAAGCTCGGAACGCGCTCCTACAAGCGTGACCTCGCGCTGATCGGGGCGAGCCACGGACACGGCGTGGCGTGGCTCCGCAAGCAGTATGGCGGACGCGATAATGCGTTCGTCAAAAACGGCGTCAACCTGGCCTTTCCCGGCCTTCTGCTTCGCCTCGCGGACATCATGGACTTCGACGCGAGCCGCGCCCCGGATATCCTCTATCGGCACATCGGCCTGGAATACAGCTACCTGGATGCGTCGCACGACGTGGACGCGCCCGCTGCCAGCACCGATCTGGAGGACAACATCAGCCTGCTCGAATGGAAGAAGCACCGCGCGATCCAGTATTGGAGCCTGTCGGACGAGGAACTGGTCTACGAGGCGGAATGCGACCACCCCGTCGTCCACAAGACGATCCTCTCGTTTGTGGGCTGGGTCGAGGAGGAGTTAGCGAAGGTGGGACGCGAGGTGGAGGCACAGCGCCGCGCTATTCGCTCGCTTGAAGCGGAGGCACGGTGCAGCCTGCGTCTTCCCCGCGTTCGTGCGCAGGTCGATCCCAGGCTGCACGACGACGGCACGCCGCTCTACGAGTACGCCGACATCACATTCCGGCTCGACCAGGGGGAGATCGTCCAGCTCCTCCTCGGCGAGTCGCTGTACGGCGACCCCTCGTTGTGCCTCCGCGAGTTGCTGCAGAACGCCCTCGACGCCGTGCAGCTTCGGGACCTCCGGCTCCAAGCGCTGAAGCACGACGACGTGCGCACGGGGAAGCTCGTTGAACCGGTGGACCCCCTCGAAGCCACACTCGATAGCCCAGAGGAGAAGCTGGAGATTGAGGTGACGTGGGGGCATGACCCGGCGAGCAACCAGGACTTCATCCGGGTGACCGATCACGGCGTGGGGATGACCCGCGAGACGCTGGAAGAGCACTTCACGAACGTGGGCAAGAGCTACTACCGCTCGCCCGACTTCAACAGCGAGAAGGCCCTGCTTAGGAAGTACGGCCTCTTTGCCACGCCGATCTCGCACTTCGGCATTGGCATCCTGTCGTGCTTCATGATCGCCGACCGGCTCCACGTGCGGACGCGGCCTGGCGGAGCCGACAACGGCGAGCGCAAGCCTTACGACGTGACCATCTCTGGACCGGGCAGTCTCTTCTGGATGAGCGAAGGCACCCTCGACCACCAGGGTACGGAGATCACGCTCTACTTGAAGGACGGTTTCACGCTTCGCCATGACCCTGATACACTCGTTTCACGGCTCCGGTGGGCCTTTGGATATCCACGCAGTGGTCGCCCTGACGCGGAGTTCGGACCGCATGAGATCGACCCGGCCTATGTGATTGCACGCTACGTGGTGTGGCCGACCTTTCCAGTTCGACTCGCACCATTAGGAAACGAATCGATTATACTGGGAGCTCGTGATGCGACGGGAAGAGCAGTAGCTGACCTTGACTTCCACGCCCAAGTGCTGGCACCTATTGATGTCGATGAAGTGCACGCGAAAGCAGCCGAGTGGAACGTCCCCGTCGAGCGAGTGGCCACTCCGACTTGGCGCTTCTGGGACTGGACAGACGATACCTCCGATGAGGCTACTGGCAGCCGCCTCCGCCTTTGGTATCCGCACAATGACCCCAGCACAACTTTCCTAACTAATGCGACTGGGGAACCAAGCGGTCTCATCGCACAGGATACCCTAGCAGCCTTCGTGGAACCCCAGCTGGAACGATCATTCCGGACGAGCGTAGTGATCAAGGGTGTACACGTTCCCAAAGCCGGAGTGGCTGAATCACAGCTGAGACTGGCTGCCGGTTTGGGAACACGCGTGTGGGTTGACCTCAGAGGTACTGCCGCGCCTTTCTTGAAAGCAGACCGCTCCGAAGCTCTGCTTTCACCACAGGAAAACGGCCAAACTGGATGGCAACAGGCTATGCTCAGTGTATTACAGCGAGGCCTAGCTGCGTTCCTAGGTTCAGTCTGTGATACGCCGACAGCGTTGAACGTGCGGACGGCTCTACACTGGTCCCTGCCCATAAGGCTCGACGAACTTGCGAAAGACCCGGCACCCCTAGAGCTTTCGCTACGCGCAGCCTCAAGCACGGTGTCTCCTTCACCTCCTAGTGACACTGAAGAAGGATGGGCTTGGCTGACGCAAGAATTAGCCCGCGGCTGGGACTTCAGCCTCGAACTTATCGATCACCCCGCCCGCGACTTCGGTCTTGACTTCGGCAATGAACACCGACTCGACTTTGCCCATGCTCTAAACTTTCCCCGCGACTTTACCCTTGACCTTGCAATAGCCAAGGGTTTCGCTCAAGAAGGCATCTCCGTCCACGGTACTGAGGACATTCGCAAACACAGACGCGTTAGCGCTATGATCCGTGCTTTTGATCCTGACCTAAAACTGGATCTTGCCTGGCTGAAGCCGATGACAACGATGTTCTACGGTACGCAGTTACAGGGAGCCTTCTTTCCCACGCTTGCAGAGAGCTTCCCTCGCCTCAGCTGCTTCGGTCTACGCGGACAGGTCGGCGATGCAGCGCTCGTAGCTCCCGAATCTGTTCGGTTTGAGACAGAGAAGGACGGACGTACAGTGCACTTCGCTGATCCAGAGGGACGCTCTCCCTCAGAGTTCGTGCGACGCGGCTACACACTGATTGCGCCCATGGTGGCGGTACCCATCGGTACGCTGCGCCGAGACTGCCCCGCGTGGCGCGAGGACCGCCGTCTGCGACCGCTTGGGATGGCACCGTTCCTTTTCCCAAGCCTGCACACCATCTGGAAGGATCACACCGAGATCCTGGCCGACATCTTCGAAGGCACGCCGTACCTCTACGTCCTCTGGCCGAAGGAAGAGGCGCTATGGGACAAGCCGTTCGAGGAGTGGGACGACACCGACGAGGCGAACTGCAGCTCGTCGCTCTGGGACATTGAAAAGGGCGATGTGATCTGGGCAGAGGGTACGCACCACATCGACACGATGCGGGAAATCGGCAAGCCCTTCCCGGAGGCGTTCCCGTGGCTGTTCGAAGACAACGACGGCGCGGACGAGGCTACCGCTTGAGGTAGAGATTCCGCATCTCGAAGGGACGGGTGAAGTGCTCGTCGGTGAGCGCGTTCACGAAGGCGATGGCCTCGCCGGTGGACTTCATCTCGGGGCCAAGTTCCTTCGACACCTCGGGGAATTTCTCCCACGAGAAGACGGGCTCCTTGAGCGCATACCCGCTGGTGAGTTGGCTCTCCAGCTCGCCGCGCGCGCGGAAGTCCTTCAGCTTCGCGCCGAGCATCACCTTCGCCGCGATGCCCGCGATGGGCACGCCCGTCGCCTTCGCTACGAACGGGACGGTCCGGCTCGCACGCGGGTTCGCCTCGATCACGTAGACGACCTCGCGCTCGCCATCACTTTGCACGGCGAGTTGGACGTTGATGAGGCCGACGACCTGGAGCCGCCGCGCGATCTCGGTGACGTACTGCCGGATCGTCGCCTGTGTCTCTTCGGAGAGCGAGTAGGGCGGCAGCACGGCCGTCGAGTCGCCCGAGTGGACGCCCGCGGGCTCGATGTGCTGCATGATGCCGGTGACGTGCACCTCGTCGCCATCGGCAATCGCGTCGCAGTCGATCTCGGTGGCGTTTTCGAGGAAGCGGTCGAGCAGGATGTCGTTGTCCGGGAACATGCGGAGCACGGCCTCGACGTACTCGGCGACCTCCTCCTTGTTGATCGCGATGCGCATACCCTGCCCGCCGAGTACGTAGCTCGGGCGGATGAGGATCGGGTAGCCGATCTCCTCGGCGACGGTGACGGCCTCGCGGACCGAGCGCGCCATGCCGTAGGGCGGGAACGGGATTTCGAGTTCCTTGAGCACGCCCGAGAAGCGGCCCCGATTCTCGGCGAGGTCCATCAGCTCGAACGGCGTGCCGAAGAGCTTGACGCCCGCCTCCTTGAGCCGCCGCGCGAGCTTAAGCGCGGTCTGGCCGCCGAGTTGCACCATCACGCCCTCGGGCTGCTCGTGGTCGAGGACGTCCTTGACGCGCTCCCAGAAGACCGGCTCGAAGTAGAGCTTGTCGGCGATGTCGAAGTCGGTGGAGACCGTCTCCGGGTTGCAGTTGATCATCAGCGCCTCGTAGCCCATCTCGCGCGCGCCGAGGACGCCGTGGACGCAGGAGTAGTCAAACTCGATGCCCTGCCCAATGCGGTTCGGCCCGCTGCCGAGGATGACGACCTTCTTGCGGTCCGACCGGATGGATTCGTTGTCGCCTTGGTCGTAGGTCGAGTAGAAGTAGGGCGTCTCCGCCTCGAACTCGCCCGCGCAGGTGTCGACCACGCGGTACGTCGGCTTCAGCCCGAGGCCGAGCCGGTGTTCGCGCACGTCGCTGTCGGTGACCTCGTCTTGGAGCAGGTACGCGATCTGCGGATCCGAGAACCCGGCTTGCTTGACACGCAGCAGCAGATCACGCTCAAGGTCAGCGAGTGAGCACTCGCCGAGGGCGTCTTCGAGGGCGACGAGGTCCTGGACCTGGTAGAGGAACCACGGGTCCATCTTCGTGATGTCGGCGATCTCGGCGACGGACGCGCCCAGGCGGAACGCGCTGCGGACGTGGAGCAGCCGGTCCCAGTAGGGCCGCCGCAGCCGCTCGCGGACGGTCGCGCGGTCGGGCTCGTCGCGGTCGGCCCCGAGGCCCGCGTAGCCGATCTCCAGCGACTGCCACGCCTTCTGCAGGCTCTCCTGGAACGTGCGGCCAATCGCCATCACCTCGCCGACGGCCTTCATCTGCGTCGTCAACTCCTCCTCGGCCCCGTCGAACTTGTCGAAGTTGAAGCGCGGCACCTTGGTGACGACGTAGTCGAGCGCGGGCTCGAAGCAGGCGGACGTGGTGCCCGTCACCTCGTTGGGAAGCTCGTCGAGCGTGTAGCCGACCGCGAGGCGCGCGGCGACCTTGGCGATGGGGTAGCCCGTGGCCTTCGAGGCGAGCGCCGAGGAGCGGCTGACACGCGGGTTGATCTCGATCACGATCATGCGCCCGGTCTTCGGATCGACCGCGAACTGGATGTTGCAGCCACCCGCGAACGTCCCGATGGAGCGCATCGCGCGGAGCGCCGCGTCGCGCATCGCCTGGAACTGCTTGTCGGTCAACGTCTGCTGCGGCGCGACGGTCACGCTGTCGCCGGTGTGGACGCCCATCGGGTCCACGTTCTCGATCGAGCAGATGATGACGACGTTGTCGTTGGCGTCGCGGAGGAGTTCGAGTTCGTACTCCTTCCACCCGAAGAGGCATTCCTCAATGAGCACCTCGTGGATGGGCGAGAGTTCGAGGCCGCGCGCGACCTTGCGGTCGAACTCGTCGGGCGTCCAGACGATGCCGCCGCCCGCGCCGCCCATCGTGTAGGACGGCCGGATCACGATCGGTGTCCCCCCCAGCTCCTGCGCGATCTCCTTCGCTTCGAGCAGCGACTTCGCCACGCGGCTGCGCGCCTGGTCCAGCCCGATGCGCTCCATGAGGTCGCGGAACCGCTGGCGGTCCTCCGTGATCTTGATCGCGTCGATGTCGACGCCGATGACGTGGATGCCCTGCTCCTCCCAGTAGCCCTGCTCGTGGAGCTTCTGCGCGAGGTTGAGTGCCGTCTGCCCGCCCATCGTCGGGAGCACGGCGTCAGGCTGCTCCTTCGCAACGATCTCGCGGATCGAGGCCGGCGTGAGTTCCTGCAGGTAGACCGCGTCCGCCATCGACGGGTCGGTCATGATCGTCGCCGGGTTGGGGTTGACCAGGGCGACGGAGTAGCCCTCGGCGCGGAGCGCGCGGCAGGCCTGGGAGCCGGAGTAGTCGAACTCGCACGCCTGCCCGATGACGATCGGCCCGGAGCCGATGAGCAGGATCTTGTGGATGTCGGTGCGCTTGGGCATGGACGGGCTGTTGGCTGATAGCTAGTGGCTATTAGTAGGGCGGCGCTGGACCGGAAGTCTCTGCTGTAACCATCAGCTAATAGCCAATGGCCAACAGCCAGCAGCTACCCCCCAAACCCACTCACGTTGAAGTCTTTCTCGCGCTCCAGGATGACGAGCGCGGCGAAGTGGGGGCCGTCGCCGATCTGGTCGTCGCCGCCGCCGCCCATGGCGGTCGTGGCGAGCGGCATCCAGCCGTCGGCGAGGTGCTGGTTGAGGGTGTCGAGGCTCGCGCCGTCGCCCGAGTGCGGGTCGAAGCGGACGATGAGGGCCTTCCTTTCCTTCGACATAAGAGCGGTGTGTGTGATGGAATGCGTAGCGAAAACGAGAGCGCTTCGATGTCAGCGCGAGTTGCGTATTGCGTGTTGCGTGGGGTGCGTGCCTTCAACACGCAATACGCACCACGCAACACGTCCTAGGCTTCGACTTTCCGCCCCTCCTCAATGAGCTGAAGAAAGTCATCGAAGAGGTACTGACTGTCGTGCGGGCCGGGGCTGGCCTCGGGGTGGTACTGCACGCTCATCCCGGCGAAGCGCGCGAAGCGGACGCCCTCGACGGTCTGATCGTTGAGGTTGCGGTGCGTAAGCGTAGCGACGGCGTCGGTGATGGACTCGGGATCGACCGCGAAGCCGTGGTTCTGCGTCGTGATCTCGACGCGGCGCGTGCCGAGGTGCTGGACGGGGTGGTTCGCGCCGCGGTGGCCGACCTTCATCTTGTAGACGGCGAGGCCTTCGGCGAGGGCGAGGAGTTGGTGGCCGAGACAGATGCCGAAGAGCGGCGTGCCGGAAGCGATGGCCGCCCGCGTCATCGCGATGGCGTCGGGCATGGCGCGGGGGTCGCCGGGGCCGTTCGAGAGGAAGACGCCGTCGGGCTGCCAGGCGAGTACGTCGGCGAGGGGCGTGGCGCCGGGGAAGACGCGGACGGCGCAGCCGCGCGCCATGAAGCTGCGCAGGATATTGCGCTTGACGCCGAAGTCGTAGACCGCGATGCGCTTCCCGGTGACACCGTGTTCGGTCCGCGCGTCGCAGTAGTCGTAGGCCATCTGCGTGCCGACGCGGCTCGCGAGTTCGAGGCCCGCCATCGACGGGTGCGCCTGCGCTTTGGCGACGAGGCTCGCATCGTCGAGGTCGGTCGCGGAGATGACGGCGTTCATCACGCCCTGCGAACGGATGTGCCGCACGAGCCGGCGCGTGTCGACGCCC
>JBCCRG010000132.1:0-8782 GCA_039208155.1 Bacteroidota bacterium
AGGGTCACGACCGAAATATGTGAGCAGTTCTGAAGGCGGCACGGTCATTCGAACTGCTTTCGGCCCGCCACTCTCGTAGCTACCCGTGACCTGCTGAGGGTGGTACCACTCCGCGATAAACACGCCGCCGGGCCGCAGCGCGCGCCGCACCAACCCATAGAGCGCAGGCCGGAGGTCTTCGGGCAGGTGCAGGAACGTCGCCACGACGGCGTCCCACTGCTGAGGCGGGTCCCACGCGGTCACGTCCGCCTGCACCGTCTCGACGGTGACGCCGTGGTCGGCCGCGAGTGCGTGCGTCTTAGCGAGGCCCTCCGCCGCGAAGTCGAGCGCGGTGACGCGGTAGCCCTGCGTCGCCATCCACACGGCGTTGCGGCCCTCGCCGGTGGCGAGCTCGAGGACGGTCGAGCCCGGAGCGACGTGCGCCGGGACGGCCTCCGCGATGAAGGCGTTGGGCGCGGTCCCGTAGGCAAACGCCTCGGCACCAAAGCGCACGTTCCAGAAAGCAGGAGTGGACGGAGAGGGCATCGGTCTACACGAAAATCAGTCAGCGAGAGATAGGGAGGCGGCGGGGCGACCGAAAGATCACCCCGCCGTGCTGCGGAAGCGAAGAAGGGCCAGGATCGAGGAGTACGGGAGCGCTCCGCTTTTCTGCCTTCATCCTTCTGCTTTCTCACGCGGTCATCCCACCATCGACGGCGATCTGCGCGCCGGTGACGTAGCTGGCCTCGGGCGAGGCGAGGAAGGCGACGACGCTCGCGATCTCCTCGGCGGTGCCGTAGCGGCCCAATGCCGTGATCGATGCCATCATGCCGGCCGCCGGGTTTACGTCCGGGTCGCCGGGGTTCATCTCCGTGTCGATGGGGCCGGGGTGGACCGTGTTGACGGTGATGCCCTTCTGGCCGAACTCCTTCGCCGCCGAGGCCGTGATGGCGCTGACGCCCGCCTTGGTGGCGCTGTAGATCGACGCACCCGGGAAGCCGACGAAGGCGACGACGCTGCCGATGTTGATGACGCGGCCGTTCTCACGGAGGTGCGGGGCGGCGGCGCGCGTCGTGGCGAAGACACCGCGCACGTTCACGTCGATGCTCTGGTCGAAGTCGGCGTCGGAGAACTCGGCGATGGGGCCTGTGCGATAGACGCCCGCGTTGTTGACGAGGATGTCGAGCCCGCCGAAGCGCGCGACGACCTGCGCGACGAGGGTGCCCGAAGCGTCAGCGCTGGCCGCGTTGGCCTGGAACGCAGCCGCGGTGCCCCCCGCCGCCTCGATGGCCGAAACGACCTCGTTGGCGCGGTCGGGCGACGAATTGTAGGAGATCGCCACGGTCGCGCCGTCGGCGGCGAGGCGCTGGGCGGTCGCGGCCCCGATGCCGCGGCTGCCGCCGGTGACGAGGGCGACTTTGCCAGAAAGGGAAGCCATGAGAGGAGTGGGTTGGCTGGGAGAATTCGGTGATCGGCTCGTTCAAAACCGTATTGGAATGATTGTTCCAAAACAAAGCTGAGGAATTTCGAGCTACGGAATCGGCGAGCCCAAGGCACCGGCGGTCTGGCTTGGCGCACCGCACCCACCACGGCACATTTCGACCTTCGACCTTCGACCCGCTAGCCGAGGAGCCGCATCGTCTGGGCCACCACGTCGGCGAGGACGGTCCGGTCGGGGCTGACGCGCGCCGTCACGCGGAGGCCGTAGACCGTGTTGGCGAGGACGCGCCCGAGGGCCCGCGCGTCACGGTCGGCGGGGATCTCCCCAGCTTCTTGGCCGAGCCGGATGGCCCGCTCGAACTGCGCCTGGAAGACATCGAGGCTGGCGCGGGTGCGCTCGGCCGTCTCGGGGTCGTGCGCGGCGCGCTCGGCGGTGGCGTTGACCACGAAGCAGCCGAGGCAGTTCGCCGCCGCATCGTCCACAACGGCGTCGAAGTAGGCGGCGATGCCAGCACGCGGTGAGCCATGCACGTCGATGAACGCCTGGATGGGGTCGGCCGTCGCCTCGTCGCCGAGGCGGTAGCGGTCGAGGGCCGCGAGGTAGAGCGCCTGCTTGCCGCCGAAGGTGTCGTAGAGGCTGCTGCGGCTCAGGCCGAGGTGCTCCACGAGGTCCTGGATCGACACGGCCTCGTAGCCGCGGTCCCAAAAGAGGTCGGCGGCGCGGTCGAGGACGGCCGTTTCGTCGAAGGCTTTGGCGCGGGGCATCGCAGGCGCAGGTGGGTTAGCAGCATCGTTCGCGTTCTGGAACGAGCGATCCGCGCCGGTGTTGCGCCACTTCGAAGGTGTGGACGTGTGCGGGTATGAAGGTGTGAACGTGGTTGGCTTTCCCTACCTCTACACGTTCACACGTCCATACCTCGACACCGATCTCAGTCCCGCCGCAGCGCGCGCGCCGGGTCGATGAGCGCCAGGCGAACGGTGTGGTAGCTCACCGTGCCCATCGCCAGAAGCAGCACGACGATGGCGGGCCAGACGAAGAGCCCCACGCTCAGGTCGATGCGGGCCGCGTAGTCCTGCAACCACTGCCCTACGCCCCACGCCATCAGCGGCACCGCGATCACGAGGGCCACGCCGACGAGCTTACCGATGTCGGTGAAGAGCAGCCGTGCGATCTCGGTCGGCTTCGCGCCGAGCACCTTGCGGACGCCCATTTCCTTCGTGCGCTGCCCCGCCGTGTACGCCGCCAGCCCGACGAGCCCCAGGCACGCCACCACCAGCGCGAAGCTCGCAAACACGCCGAAAAGCGTCCCGAAGCGCCGGTCGGCCTCGTAGAGTTGGTTGAACTGCTCGTCCACGAAACGATACTCGAAGGGGTTGCCAGGAAACACCTCTTCAAAGGAGGCGCGCACACTGGCGATGGTGCCACCGAGGTCATCCGAGGCTACGCGCAGCGTAAACCACGCGCCGCCGTGCCTCGGGAAGAAAAAGAAGGGCGCGATCTCCTCGTGTGCCGACGCCCAGTAGATGTTCTCGACGACCCCAACGATGGTGGCCTCGTTGTCCGAGCCCGCGCCGCCCATCAGGATGGTTTGGCCGATGGCGAGTTCAGGTGACTCAAACCCCAATTCATCAATGGCAGCGCGGTTGAGGATGAGGTCGTTCTCGGCGAACGCCTCGCCGAAGTTGCGTCCGGCGACAAACGTGAGGTCGTACACCTCCGCGAACTCAGCGTTGATCCACACGCCGGTGGCGTAGACTTCCTCGGTGGCGGGTGCGCCGCTGCGGAGGATGCTCGTCCCCCAGTTGTAGCCGTTGCCGGGCACGTTGTCCGACATCGCTACGCCCTGCACAGCACTCTGCTGCTCAATGCGTTGCGCGAGGGCCTGCATCATCCCCGTGCGCGTGTTGACGCTATCCGTTTCCACAGCGCTCGGGCCGCTCACCAGCAACAGCCGGTCGGCCTCGTAGCCGAGGTCGATGGTCCGGAGGTGCTGGACTTGCTGGTAGACCGCGTACGTCCCGATCAGGAGCGCCAGCGACGCGGCGAACTGGAACACCACGAGCGCCCGCCGCAACCGGTCTTTCGAGAAGGCCGTGCCGAGACCGTCCTTGAGCACCGTGATCGGCCGGAACGACGAGAGCACGAACGCCGGGTAGAGGCTCGCCAGGATCGAGCCGACCGTCAGCACGAGAAGCGCGGCAGCCCAGAACGACGGCTGCGTCCAGATCGCGAACGTAATCTCGGTGCCCGCGAGTTGGTTGAGCAGAGGCAGCCCGAGCGCTGCGATCCCCATCGCGAGGACCAGCGCGATGCCGTTCACGAGCGTTGCCTCGACGAGAAACTGACTCACGAGCTGCCGCCGGAAGGCGCCCGATGCCTTGCGCACCCCGACCTCGCGCGCGCGCTCCATCGCCCGCGCCGTGGTGAGGTTGACGTAGTTCACCCATGCGATTACGAGGATGAAGAGGGCCACCAGCCCGAAGATCCGCAGCATGCCCACGTCCCCGGTCGGGAACCAGCCGTTGGACTCCGTGAGGTAGGCGTCGGCGACGGGCAGGAAGACGTAGCGCATCTCGGTGCCGTTCTCCGCGAGGTCCTCGCCGTAGACCTCCATCGCGATATCAGTCGTCTTGGCCGCAGCCGCCTCTGCGCTCGCGTTCGGTGCCACGCTCGCGTAGGTCATGAAGTTGGTCCACCCCCAGCCGTCGCTCTCGGCGTACTGCGGGTTCTGGAGCAGGTCGTGCAGCGGCATCAGCATCTCGGCCTGGAAGTGCGTGTTGCCGGGCATGTCCGCATAGACCCCGCCGACCGTGAAGTCGCGCCGCACCCACGACCGGATCTCGAGAGGCTCGCCGACCGGATTGGGTTGGTCGAAGTACTTCGCGGCCAGGGTCTCGGAGAGCCAGAGCGTGCCCGGCGTCCCGAACGAGGCCAGGTCGCCGTGGAGCACGTCCATGGCGAAATGGGACGCGAACGCCGAGTCGGCGTAGTAGGCCGGCTCCTCCTCGCGGATGATGCGCCGCTCGCCGTTGTCATCGGTGAGGATGACCGTCATCGGACCGTAGTTCGGATGGACGCGGAACGCGACGTCGACCTCCGGCACCGTCTCGTTGATTTCGACCGCGAGCGCAAACGGCGAGTGCTGCCCCTGCCCCGTCTCGCCATCGACGGTACGCTGGGCGTCGACACGGTAGAGTTGATCCGCATCGGGGTGGTGGCGGTCGTAGCTCCGCTCGAAGGCAACGTACTGGAAGATGAGCAGGCACACCGCCATCGCAAGGGCGAGCCCGCCGATGTTGAGCGCGGAGTAAGACGGGCGCTTGCGAATGTGGCGGAGCGCGAGGCGGACGTAGGTGCCGAGCATGATCGAGCGGGTGAGAGAGCCGCGAAGGAGGAAGGAGGGGAGCGAGCTGATGAACTGACCGACGTACCACCGCGTCGCCGCGCTAGAACCCCTGTCCAGGGTGCGGTCGGCGAAGCCCTCGGCGAAGTCACCCAGGACGACCTCGCGGTCCGGCAGCGGCGCGAAGAGGGCGACGAGGCGCTCGGCCCAGCGTGGCGGCTCCGGTAAGGGCTGTTCAGCGTGCGGACGCTGGTCGGGAGTCGGACTGTTCATCGTCATCGGGACAAGCCCAGGCCAGACAGAGACAGACCGAGGCGCTTCCAGGCCAGCTCCGGGAGGCGCGCCCACATGGCCTCGTGGAGGTCGCGCGCAGCCCGCAACGCGGCGAACCCGGCGGACGTCACGCGATAGCGGCGGCGCGGGCGACCCCGGCGCTTGGCCGTCGGCGCGCCCTCCTCCGTCTCCAGCAGGCCCTTCCGGACGAGCCGGTCGAGCGGGGCGTAGACGCCGCCCACGGAGTAGCGCCGCCCGGTGACGGCCTCGACCTCGGCGCGGATATCGGCTCCGTAGGCGTCGTCGCCGAGGCGGCAGGCGGCCAGTAGCAGCATCTCTTCGGTGCGGGTGATGGTCTCCATCCAGCTCAGGATTTCGTACGACGCGGGGTTTTCTCTAGGATGTAGAGCAACGAGATGGGCGCGGCTACGGAGGCAACACCGGTGGGTTGCGCTTTTTTCTGCATCGTAGAGAAAAAGGCCGACGGACCGGACGAGAGCTGCTCTCGCGTGCCAAGGGAGAGGCAGATACTGCACCCAGCCGTACTACCAGCGCTGCTCTGCTATAGCGGTATTCAGTAGCGTTGAGAGGCCGCCGAAGGAGTTCTCCCCCTGGTCAGGGGGAGACAGAGGGGGTTGCCGACCGAAGCTCGATAATCGACCACCCCCAGCTCCTCCCCCGCGTTCGCGAGGGCAGGCTCTGTTCAGGAGGGGAGCTATCAAGGTCTATGCATTCTGCTGTAAGCAGGCTCGCACACGTACGTTGGGAATCAACTCCTGGCGTTCTCTGAAGCCTCAACGCCACCGAAATCGGAGGCAGTACTCGAAGTCCGGGCTGGGTCCACTTCTCCCTTCAACCTTCTGCCCTCCAACTTAGCGCTGAGCCTCTAGCTCGCTGGCCAGCCGTCGCAAGGCGTCCAGGTGCCCATCGAGGCCCGCCTTGAACATGGGCAACGGTTGTTCGGGCGCGATGCCGACGCGCTCCCACAGCACCCCCTCGGTGTCGAGGTAGACCTCGTTGGAGAGCGAGAGCCGCCAGCCGTTGGGCAGCGTGCGGAAGAGCATGTCTGAGAGCGCACCCCGCGTGGCCGATCCCGCGTGCGCCACCTGCGGCAGCGCGCGCATCTCCATCGTGAACGTCTCGGCGGCGCTCACCGTCACATCGCTCGTGAGCACCACGACGGGCTTGGTGTAGACCGTCTCGGCAGGGACGATGGTGAACGACTGCCGCGTGTCGTCCTCCGCCCCGTAGGCGTACTTCGTCAGCCCGAGTGTCGGCTCGGCGGTGAAGTTCGCGGCGATGCCGAGGCTCACCTCGTCGTAGCCCCCCTGGTTGAGCGCTACGTCCATGATCAGCGCGTCTGTGTCGGCAAGGTCGGCAATGGCTTGCCCCATCACCGCGTAGACCGCTGCGATCTCGTCCTCGAAAGGTGGGTCCTCCCCGTCTTCCGTCTCCTCCGCGAAGCCATCCATGCCAGCCACATTGATATAGCCGATGCGTCCGTCTGGCCCGCCGAAGCGGCCCCAGAAGACGTTGCCGCCGCTGGCCGTCTCGTAGGCTCCCGCAAGAAGGCTGTCGCGGATCGTGCGCCGGGTGCCGAAATACCACTGGGTGTTGAACGCGCCTTGCGTCTCGGCGACGTCCTCGGCTGTCGTGTCGCGCGCCGCGAAGCCAGCCCGCAGCACGGGACCGAGTTCTGGCGTAGGCCGGCCGCCTGCCCGCCGTGACTCGCCATCGACCTCGCCGCGCAGCGTCAGGTGGCTGTCCTCGATGCCGTCGATCAGTGCTGCGAGCGCGTCGAAGAGCGCGGCGTCGGAGGTCGTGTCGGTGATAGTCGGCGCGAGGTCGGCATAACGGGCGTCCCAGTCGATCTCGTAGAGGTCGAAAAACGCATACTGCTCGTCCATCACGCTCCACAGGTAGTCGAAGACCGCACGCGGGTCGTCGGGGTGCTCCGTGCGGCAGGCGTCGGGGACGGCGTCGATGCGGTCGAGATAGTACCGGGTCGAGTTGGCCTCGCGGAACGAGAGGAGGACCTCGTTGCCCCCTTCATCGCCATCAGTGCCCTCGGCGAAGGCGTACATCCGGAGCGGCCCGTCCATGTAGATCGAGGTCTCGACGGGCAGGCAGCCCGCTTCGTGCGCGGCGTAGATCGTGAGCGTGTCCGGCGTGATGTCGAGCACCCAGCCGTAGCCCCGGCTCTGCCAGACGCCGTGGAGCGCAGGCGCGAAGCCCTCGTCGGTCTGCGACAGCGCCCAGTCGAGTGTGGTGGAGCGCACCGGGCTCGGGTCTTGAGCCACAGTGCTTTGAGTAGAGACCGTCAGGAAGAGCAGAAGGAACGCGAAGCGCATCGGGGTCGGGGATGGGAGTGAGGGGAAACGGCTCAGGCTACGGGGGCATCGCTGACGAGTTGAGCCGAAAAGCGCCACGGCACCGACGCAAATCGCCGCGATGCGTAGGTTCTGCGGCGAAAACCGTCACCGATCGCCTCCCGCCATGCTCGATGCCCTCGACCGTGCTCTCTTGACCGAACTCCAGGCCGACAACCAGCAGACGCACGCGCAACTCGGCGCGAAGGTGGGGCTCTCGGCCTCGTCGGTGCGGCGGCGGCTCACGGCACTGCGCCAGCGCGGCGTGATCGAGGCCGAGGTGGCGATCCTTGCGCCCGAGACGGTAGGCGTGCAGGCTATCGTGCTCGTGACCTTCGGCGAGGAGTCCATCGAGGGCGAGAACGCCTTCCGTGAGCGTATGCGCACCGCGCCTGAGGTGCAGCAGTGCTACGCCGTCGCGGGCCAGGTGGACTACGTGCTCGTCGTCCACGCTGCCGACCTACCGAGCTACGAGGCCTGGGGCAAGCGCGTCCTCCTAGCCGAGCCAACGATCCGGCGCTACGACACGCACCTCGTCTGGTCCCGGATCAAATTCTCGACGGCGATCCCGCTCGACCAGGACAGGTCCTAGTAGCTCGGTGATTCAGTACGTCAGTGTTTCAGCGTCTGCCCCCTTCGAAGCGTCGCGGATCGCCCTAATCCACCTCGCGCTCAGGACTAACGCTCTCTGGCCCGACGCTCTCGTCGATGAGCTTGAGGATGCGGCGGTACTCGTCGGTCCAGCTCGTCGGCTCGGTGAAGCCGTGCGGCTCGACGGGGTAGAGCGCGAGTTCCCAGTCCTCCTTGCCAAGCTCGATCAGGCGCTGCGACAGGCGGAAGATGTCCTGCGGCTGCACGTTGTCGTCGATGAGGCCGTGGCACATCAGGAGCGGGTCTTCGAGGCCGCCGGCGAACTCGATGGGGCTGGAGCGCGCGAACGCGACGGGGTCCTCGGCGGGCGTGTTGAGGATGTTCGACGTGTAGACGTGGTTGTAGTGCGCCCAGTCGGTGACGCTGCGGAGCGCCGCGCCGCCGCCGAAGTGCTCGGGCTCGGTGAAGAGCGCCATCAGCGTAATGAAGCCGCCGTAGGAGCCGCCGTAAATCGCCACCCGCTCGGACGGGATGCCCTCGCGGAGGCCCAGCCAGCGGCTCGCATCGACGTAGTCCTGGAGGTCGCGTCCGCCCATGTGGCGGTAGATCGCCGTGCGCCAGTCGCGGCCGTAGCCCGCCGAGGCGCGGAAGTCGAGGTCGAGGACGACGTAGCCGCGCTGCGCGAGGAGGTGGTGGAACATGTACTCGCGGAAGTAGCTGCTCCACCAGCGGTGCACGTTCTGGAGATAGCCCGCGCCGTGGACGAAGAGCACCGCCGCGCCGTTG
>JBCCRG010000133.1:0-8772 GCA_039208155.1 Bacteroidota bacterium
CGCCCACGCCTCCCTCGATCCCCGGCGTCAAAAACGCCATCGCCGTCGCGTCCGGCAAGGGCGGCGTCGGCAAGAGCACCGTCGCGGCCAACCTCGCCGTCGCGCTCAGCCGAGCCGGACACAAAGTCGGGCTCGTGGACACCGACATCTACGGCCCGAGCGTCCCGACGATGTTCGGCGTGCCCGAGGGCGAGAAGCCACGCCTCAACGACCAGCGCAAGATCATCCCGCTACGGCGCTACGGCGTGAAGCTGCTCTCGATGGGCTTCCTCGTGGACACCCGCAACGCCGTCATCTGGCGCGGCCCGATGGTGTCGTCCGCCGTCCGGCAGTTCCTCAACGACGCCGACTGGGGCGACCTCGACTACCTGGTCCTCGATCTCCCGCCGGGTACGGGCGACATCCAGCTCACCATCGTGCAGACGATCCCGCTTACCGGGTCGGTCGTCGTCTCGACACCGCAGAAGGTGGCGCTGGACGACGCGCGCAAGGGCGTGGCGATGTTCCAGAACGTGAACGTGCCGGTGCTCGGCATCGTGGAGAACATGGCCTACTTCGCGCCGCCGGATAGGCCCGACCGGCGCTACTACCTCTTTGGCCAGGGCGGCGCGCGCAAGCTGGCCGAGGAACTCGGCGTCCCGCTGCTCGGCGAGGTACCCATCGAGGAACAGCTCCGCGAGTCGGGCGACCGCGGCAAGCCTATCGTCGTGGCCGAGCCGGAGAGCGCCTCGGCTCGGGCGTTCGTCGGGATCGCCGAGGAAGCCGTGCGGCAGGTCGCCTTCCGCAACGAATCAGAGCCTCCGACACAGCCCATCGAGATCTTGTACAAGTGAGGTCGTGTAGCGGGGTTGCGGTGATCCAGAGTCGCTGCGTGACGACATCGTGCAGAGACGTTGCAGCGCGCTTCGGCTCCTGCGCCCCGTTTCACGCAGGAAACCGACGCCGAGCGTGCCGACCTGCGAACCTGACGCTAGCTAGGTCGTAGCACTCCCACACTAATCCAGACATTGCTGATGAGCACGACGACCGCCCTCCACGACGATGCGCTCACGCAACGCATCGAAGACACGCTCGACACGATCCGGCCCTACCTCATGGCCGACGGCGGCTCGGTGCGCCTCCAGAACGTCACCGACGACATGGTGGTCGAGCTCGAGCTCCTTGGTGCCTGCGGGACCTGCCCGATGAGCGCGATGACGCTCCGCGCAGGCATCGAGCAGGCGCTCAAGCGCGCGATCCCCGAGATCACCCGCGTCGAAGCCGTCGCGCCCTCGGTGGCCTGACGGCTGTCTGGCCTGTGCCAAGCCTGCATGCCTACGGGCGGCAGGCTGTCATTCCATTTCCTCTGGCGGTTTGTGCTTCCGCCGTAGGTGCTTAGTTTCGGGCGCGCCCGCTCCCCCGCTTCGTTTGGGCGTGCCTCCTTCGCGACGTGTGTCCGCGCCTCCTTCCCCCGAGACGCCGACATCATCACCCCACGTTGCCATGAGCGAGCACCGCAACATCACTCGCATCGACATTGCGCCGAACGGAGCGTCGCCGCGCCGAAGCGCCACCCACGGGTGGCAGGTTCGCGTACGCCGCAACGGGCAGCGCCACACCAAGTTTTTCTCGGACGCCCGCCACGGCGGCTCCGACGCGGCTCTGGCGGCCGCGCTGACCTACCGCGACACCTTGCTCGACGAACTTCCCGACGCCACCCCTCCTGCGGCCCGCCGTGCGTGGTCCAACACGGGCGTCTCCGGCCTCAGCCTCCGCACCAAATCCGGGAAGGACGGCGCAGAGAAACTCTACGTCCAACTCTCCTGGATCGACGCCGAAGGCAAACGACGGGGGGCCGCCTATTCGGTGGCCAAGTGGGGCCTCCGGCGCGCGCTCTGGAACGGCTGCCTCCGCCTCTACCGCGAACACGAGGAAGCAGGGCGCGACACCGTGGAGCCCCACATCAACTTCGCCACGGCGCAGGAGACGCTGAGCGACTTGCTTGATGCCGAGCAGCAGAAGGAAGCGGAAGCGAAGCGCGAGGAGGAAACCCGCCGCCGCGCGGAGGCTGCGGACCGGGGCGAGGTCGCCTCGCTCAACCTCGACCGCCTCGCGCCCGTCGAGCGGATGCAGAAGGAGGAGAAGATCCAGGAGCACCTGGAGTCGAAGCTGTTCGGGAAGTAGGGCTAGAGGCTGTTACGTCGTCTCCAGCTGCATGCCTTTCTCCTTGTCATGCTGAATCAAGTTCAGCATCTCAGCGATGTCTCGAAACACCGCAGTCGTCAGAGATCCTGAAACCAGTTCAGGATGGCATGATTGCAACTTCTCAAACGGACTCGACATTCGCTCTAGGCTATGCACTTCTTAGTATTTACCCCCTAGCCGATGCACCCGAACGTCGCGCTGATCGAGCGCTTCTACACCGCCTTCCAGCAACGCGATGCCGAGGGGATGGCCGCGTGCTACCACCCCGATGTCGTCTTCGGCGACCCCGCCTTCCCGCACCTCGAAGGCGACGAGGCCCGCGCGATGTGGGCCATGCTCTGCGAGCGCGGCACGGACCTCAAGCTGACCTACAGCGACATCCACGCCGACGACACGACCGGCCGTGCTGCCTGGGAAGCCACGTACACCTTCGGCGGCAAGCGCAGGGTCCACAACCGCATCCAGGCGCACTTCCGCTTCGAAGACGGCCTGATCCGCGAGCACCGCGATGTGTTCAGCTTCCCGCGCTGGGCACGCCAGGCACTCGGCCCGATGGGCCTCGCGCTCGGCTGGACGCCGTTCGTCCAGAACAAGGTACGCCAGCAAGCACGCAAGGGACTCGACCGGTTCATGGCGGCTCGATCTGGGTGAAATCAGGCTATCGCGGTTGGGCACAGTAGCCAGATCGCGTGTCCCTGGTCCTTTGTCCTTGGTAATCTTCGTCTACTGGTGTGCGGCTTTTCTCTCCAAACAAGTGACCAGGGACGAGTGACCAAGGACCAGCAAAAACGCCCCAGAATCGCTTGGACTCCAGGGCGTTGCCCACGTACTGTGGGTGTGCGGAGAGGGAGGGATTCGAACCCTCGATAGAGCTATAAACCCTATACTCCCTTAGCAGGGGAGCGCCTTCAGCCACTCGGCCACCTCTCCGGGGTGCGCTTGGCGAAGCAGGCTGCGGTTTTGAAGCGCAGGCTCGCAAGATAGGACGGCCTCACAGCGCCGTCCACCCGTGCGCCGAAATTCAACAAAGAGCGCCGGCTTACGACGCAGCCTTGAGGGCTTCGGCACCGGACGAGATCTCGATGATCTCCGTCGTGATGGCGGCCTGGCGGGCGCGGTTGTAGGTCAGCTTGAGGTCCTTCAGCAGCTCGCCCGCGTTCGTGGTCGCGTTGTCCATCGCCACCATGCGCGCGCCCTGCTCGGCGGCGTTCGACTCCAGCAGCATGCGCCAGAGCTGATAGGTGAGGAAGCGCGGCACGAGGTCGTCGAGGAGACGCTCGGCGCTCGGCTCGAAAATGTACTCGACCTCGCCCTGGTCCTCCGTCTCGACATAGTCCTCGCTAGCCAGCATGACCGGCGTGAGGAAGCCGTCGGCAGGGATCGGGATGAGCTGCTCCGCGATCCGGTTCTGCGTGATCGTGTTCTTGAACTCGTTGTAGACGACGGTGACCTCGTCCCACTGGCCGGACTCCCAGCCTTCCATCGCAGCTTCGACGACGCGCGTGGCCTGCGTGACGGTGAGGCTGTTGAACACGCCGCGGAAGTCGGCCCCATCGGTGTCCATCACCATCTGGTAGCCGCGCTTCGAGAAGTGCTCGTGCGCCTTCCGGCCGACGGCGAGGACGTAGAGCCCGCCTGCCGCTTCGAGGTCGGCATAGCGCTCGGCGATGGTTGCCTCGGCCTTCTTGAGGATGTTCGTGTTGAACGCCCCGGCGAGGCCACGGTCGCTGGTCACGACGACCACGAGGGCCGCGTCCACCGACTCCCGCACCTGGAAGAGGGGGTGGCTCGACGGGTCCACGCCCGAGCGGAGGTGGCCGATCAGCTCGCGGATTTTGAAGGCGTAGGGGCGCGTGTTGAAGATGCGCTCCTGAGCCCGCCGCAGCTTCGCCGCCGCCACCATCTTCATGGCCCGCGTGATCTGCTGCGTGTTCTTGACCGACTTGATGCGGCCCCGGATATCGCGAAGGGAAGCCATTGCGGAGTGACTAGGGACTGGTGACTAGCGACAAGGGGAAGGCGGCGCTGTCAATAAAGGCTGGCAGGAGTCGTGTCTCAGCAGCGACCAACGCTTGGTGTGCTATCCCCTAGTCACCATTCGCTAGTCGCTAGTCGCTACGAGAGCGTAGCAGCGACGTCTTTGGCTTCGGCTTCGATTGCGGCCTTGACGGTATCGCTCATCTTGCCGGACGTGGCGAGATCGTCGAGGTGCGCGGCGTGCTTGAGACGAAGCGCCTCGCGGTACTCGCGCTCGAACTGGCGCATCTTGGTCGTCGGGACGCTGTCGGCGAAGCCATTGGTCACGGCGTAGATGACCGCGACCTGCTCGGCGACGGCCACGGGCTCGTACTGCGCCTGTTTGAGGATCTCGACGAGGCGCGCACCGCGGTTGAGTTGGCGCTGCGTGGCCGGGTCGAGGTCGGAGCCGAACTTGGCGAAGGCCTCCAGCTCGCGGTACTGCGCGAGGTCGAGGCGGAGCGTACCAGCGACCTTCTTCATCGCCTTGATCTGCGCGTTACCACCCACGCGCGACACCGAGATGCCGACGTTGATGGCCGGGCGCACACCCGCGTTGAAGAGGTTCGACTCGAGGTAGATCTGACCGTCCGTGATCGAGATCACGTTGGTCGGGATGTAGGCCGACACGTCGCCCGCCTGCGTCTCGATGACGGGGAGCGCCGTGAGCGAACCGCCGCCCTTGACCTTGCCCTGGAGGCTGTCCGGGAGGTCGTTCATCTGGCCAGCGATCTCGTCGGACGCCGTGATCTTGGCGGCGCGCTCCAGGAGGCGGCTGTGGAGGTAGAACACGTCGCCCGGGTAGGCTTCGCGGCCCGGCGGGCGGCGGAGCAGCAGCGACACCTCGCGGTAGGCCACGGCCTGCTTCGAGAGGTCATCGTAGACGACGAGCGCGTGGCGGCCGGTGTCGCGGAAGAACTCGCCGATGCACGCGCCGGCGAAGGGCGCGATGAACTGGAGCGGCGCGGGCGACGACGCCGGGGCGTTGACGATGACGGTGTAGTCCATCGCGCCGTTGGCTTCGAGCGCGCGCTGCACCTGGGCCACCGTGGAGGCCTTCTGGCCGACGGCGACGTAGACGCAGAAGACCGGGCTGCCGCCCTCCTCGTGCGTCTGCTTCTGGTTGATGATCGTGTCGATGAGGACCGCCGTCTTACCCGTCTGGCGGTCGCCGATGACGAGCTCACGCTGGCCACGGCCGATCGGGATCATCGCGTCGATCGACTTGATACCGGTCTGGAGCGGCTCGGTGACCGGCTCGCGGTAGATCACGCCCGGCGCCTTGCGCTCAAGCGGCATCTCCAGCAGGTCGCCCGTGATGGGCCCGCGGCCATCGACAGCGTTGCCGAGCGGATCGATGACGCGGCCGAGCATGCCCTCGCCGACGCTGATCGACGCGATGCGGCCAGTGCGCTTGGCCTCGTGGCCCTCCTTCACCTGGTCGACCTCGCCGAAGAGCACGGCACCGACGTTATCCTCTTCGAGGTTGAGCACCATCCCGGTGACGCCCGTCTCGGTGAACTCGATCAGCTCACCGGCCTGGACGTTCGAGAGGCCGTAGAGGCGCGCGATGCCGTCGCCGACCTGGAGGACGGTGCCGACCTCGTAGACATCGGTTTCGCTGGAAAAGCCGCCCAGCTCTTCGCGGAGGACAGCAGTGACTTCGTCCGGTCGAATCGTAGCCATAGGGGGAAGGAGTGTTGCAGTGGTTCAGTGTTGCCGTTTTGCCGTGGTCTTACATCGACTATCGCACTGCAAGACGGCAGCACGGCAAAACTGAAACACGCTTTAGTTCATCGATACGTAGGCGCGCTGGGCGAACTGGTCGCGGAGCTGCGCGAGTTGGTGACGGACGGAGCCGTCGTAGACCTGGTCGCCGATACGGACGACGATACCGCCCATCAGGGCTTCGTCCACGCGGACCTGGAGACGCACCTTCTTGCCGGTGCGCTGCTGGAGCGTCTTGGTGAGGGCCTCGGTCTCCTTCGACGAAAGCGGCATCGCGGAGCGCACGTCGGCCTCGACGACGCCGTTGACCTCGTCACGGAGGGCTTGGTAGGCGTCGAGCACCTCGGGGAGCAGTCCGTCGCGGTCCTTCTGGACGAGCAGCTTCACGAAGTCGAGCGTGAGCGGCTGCACGTTGCCCTTCAGGAGCTTCTCCACCACCGTCGTCTTCTTGTCGTTCGGGATGACGGGGCTCTCGAAGAGGAGCAGCAGGTCGCGGGAGTCGGCGAGGCTGGTGCGGAGGTCGCGCACGTCGGCGTCGATCTTCGTGACCGACCCGGCCTGGTCAGCCTCCTGGTAGAGCGCCTGCGCGTAGCGTCGAGCGACGGGGTTCATAGGGGGTGGTTGTTGGTAGATGGTTGTTGGTTGTCGGTGGACAGAAACCATCCACCAATCACCATCAACCAACCACTAGTTCTTCGGCATCTCGGTAAGGAAGGCGTCGACCAGCTTCTGCTGGCGGCTGGCGTCGAGGTTCTCGCGGAGGATCTTCTCCGCCGCCCCGATGGCGAGCCCGGCGACTTCCTGGCGCAGTTCGCCGATGGCGCGCTGCTTCTCATTCTCGATGTCCTTCTTGGCCTGCTCCTGCATGCGTGCGATGTCGGCCTTGGTCTTGTCGGCTTCGCGCTCGCGGAGGGCCTGGGCGTCGTCGCGGGCTTCAGCGAGGATGCGCTGGGCTTCGCGCTCGGCTTCACGGCGCTGCTTCTCGTTGTCGGCCTGCATGGCCTTCGCTTCAGCCAGCGCCTTCTCGGCACGCGTGATGGACTCTTCGATCGTGTGCTCGCGCTCGCGGAGCGCCGACGTGATCGGTCCCCAGGCGTACTTACCCAGGACGAAAAGAAACGTAGAGAACGCGATGACGATCCAAAAGATCAGCCCCGCGTTCGGAGAGAGCAGTCCACCAGCAGCGAGGATGGTCGCAATCATCGGAACGAGGTCAAACAGGTGAAGGGGTGAGGCGGGCGAGCAGCAGGCTAGACCGTTCTAGCCTGCCGCTCCCACACTCGCGTTGGGGTCCTCAGTCGCGTCGGCTTACTTGAACGCGATGAGGATGCAGACGATGAGGCCGAAGAGCGCCACACCCTCGATGAGGGCGGCGGCAACAATCATCGTCGTACGGATGTCGCCGGAGGCTTCGGGCTGACGGGCCGTGCCTTCCAGGGCAGAGCCAGCGAGACGGCCGATGCCAAGACCGGCACCGATGGCAACGAGACCGGCGCCGATGGCAGCACCGAGGTAGGCAATTCCGAGTCCTTCCATGAGATCAGGTAGGGGTTAGGGGGGGTCAGGGTTACGAACGCGAGCGCGATGCCCGCTGAGGTACTGGTGCGCTGAGGGCGGCCGCGCTAGGCCGGGACCGAGGCATGCTGCACGGCACCGTGGGCATGCGCCCCGTGACCGTGATCGTGCCCGTGGTGATCGTGCTCCTCCGCAGCCTGCCCAATGAACAGCGCCGAGAGGATCGTAAAGACGTAGGCCTGAATGAGTGAGACGAGCACCTTCAGGGCGTAGATGAACACCGTCATCAGGACGCTTGGCAACGCGATGGCGTAGCCTGCGATGGGCCCGAACAAGGCTGCGAGGATGAAGATGAGCCCGATCAGGTTCAGGATGACAAGGTGGCCTGCCACGATGTTGGCGAAAAGCCGGATGGCGAGCGCAAAGGGCTTCGTAAAGATGCCCAGGATCTCGATCGGGATGAGAATGAACTTGATCAGCGTCGGGATGCCGGGCGGCCAGAAAATGTGCATCCAATAGTCCTTCGTGCCTGCCATTTGCGTGACAACGAAGGTGAAGAAGGCCAGCACCGCCGTGATAGCGATGTTCGACGTGGCGGCCGCGCCATAGGGCATGAGGCCGAGCAGGTTACACGTCAGGATGAAGAAGAAGACCGTCAGCAGGTACGGCATGTACTTGTCCGCCTTGTTGCCAAGCTGCGGGACGGCGATCTCGTCGCGGACGTAGAGGATGATCGACTCCAGCATGTTCTGGAGCGTGCCCTTCGGGGCCGAGGTGCGCCCTATGCCCTTCTTGTATTTGTTCGCCATCGAGATGAAGAGCAGCGCCACGATGAGCATGCCCAGGAGCGCGAAGAGCAGGTGGCGCGTCGGCGAGAGGTCGATCACCATCGAGCCAGACGCCGGGACGATGGTCTCGTAGAGGTGCTTGCCCGAGGCGAGCTTGGCTTCGAGGCCACCAGCAGCGTCATCCCCGTAAGCGTCGTCCCCATAGGCATCGCCGCCCGCCGAGTCGCTGTATCCACTGGCCGCGTCATCGCTGGCATAGTCACTGCCTTGCTCTCCGTCTGCCTTCTTCATGACGTAGTCACCCGAGCGGAGGGCGGCCTTCGTCGTCGGGTAGAAGTCGAAGCCCAGCGCGCCGGTCTCGTCGCGGACGACGAAGAAGCGTGGCAGTTCGACTTTAGCGAAGGGCAGGAAGTCGAGGTAGTTGCCGTCGGAGCTGTGGGCTACAGCGTCGAGCTGGTCGCCTTCGGCAGCGCGGACGGGCAGCGTGGCGGTCAGCGCGACGAGGGCGAGGACGGCAAAGCGGAGGGCGCGCATCAGGCGA
>JBCCRG010000134.1:0-8722 GCA_039208155.1 Bacteroidota bacterium
ATCCCCGGCGCCTCAAACATCCCTTGGAGCCGCGCCGCCGCCGAGGACGGCACCTTCAAGCCCCGCACCGACCTCGAAGCGATCTACCTCCAGGAACAGGGCCTCGCGCCTGGCGACGAGACCATCGCCTACTGCCGCATCGGCGAGCGGTCGAGCCACACGTGGTTCGTGCTGAAGTACCTCCTCGGATTCGACGCTGTGAAGAACTACGACGGCTCGTGGACCGAGTGGGGCAACCTCGTCGGCGCGCCCATCGAGAAAGGCGAACCGGAGTGAGTTTTGCCGTGCTACCGTGGGCTGTGCTGCCGTGAGAGCGGTTGAGCACCCACGGTAACACGGCCGCACTGCAACACAGGACCACTCATGTCCAAGCTCGACGAGATCATCGAGACGTTCCAGCTAGTCGATCCGCCGATCCGGCTGGAGTTGCTGCTGGACTACGCGGGGAGCCTGCCCCCGCTGCCGGACGCGCTCAAGGCGCAGCGGGACGCCGGGCTCGGGCGCGTCCACGAGTGCCAATCGCCCGTGTTTGTCTTTCCACGCGTGGACGACGGAACGGTGGCGCTGCACGCGTGGGCTCCGAGCGAAGCACCGACGGCCCGCGCCTTCGTGTCGCTCCTTATCGACGCGCTCCACGGCGCGACGCCGGACGACGTGGCGGCCGTACCCGACGACCTGCTCCATCGCCTCGGCATCGGGCAGCAGCTCGGCATGACGCGCCAGCAGGGCCTCGCAGGCGTGCTCTACCGCGTCAAGCACGGCGTCGCGGAGGCGGCCTGATAAACAGGAGGGCAGAAGTTCGAGGGGCGAAGTGCAACGGGGCTGTTTCGGGCCTTTGAGGTCACCTCCCTCTGAGAAGCGGCCAGCGGGGCACCAGCGCCGTTCTCAGGCACGGCGTCACCCAGACACCGCCGCACCGCGACACCGCCGCACTCTTGCCCACCTGCTTGTGAGGCGCGCGTGCTCGCCGACCGGCGGTCAGGCGGCGCGCGGTGGTAGCGTCGGGCGACGACGGGGCGTCTCTTCGACTTCAGGCGGACGGGCTTCAGGCGGGCGTGCCTGAGGCGGCGGTCCGGGTAGCTTGGCGCCTGGTGGCCTGGCCCCTGGAGGTCTGGCAGCGGGTGGCTTCGCGCCCGGGGGTCTGGCACCCGGCGGCCTGCTGCCCGGAGGCCCAGCGGACTTCTTGCCAACTGGACGCGCGGTAGGCTTGCCTGGCTTCGCGGTCGTCCCCGTGGGCTTGCTGAGCGCCTTTTTCGGCCTCTTCGCCTGGGCTTGGGCCTGCTGCTCGGCCTCCTCGGCCTTCGCCGCGTCGGCCTCGAACGGCGCGAGCACCTCATCGACCGTTCGCGCGTCCTCGAACCAGCTGAGGACCTTGCGGATCACGCCGTCGAGGAGGGCATCGGGGCACGAGGCCCCGGCGGCGAGAAGAATGTCGAGCGGGCGGGCGGGCACGGTATCGAGACCAGTGCCGAGGTCGGTCGGGAGCCAGTCGCGCGTGGTGTGGTGCGTCTTCGTGGCGTAGTGGAAGTGCCCGATCTCGTCGGGGCCGTGCAGTTCCTCGGGCCCCTTCACGAAGTAGGTCGGCATCGCCTCCTCGGCCAGCTCGGCGAGGTGGCTCGTGTTCGACGAATTGTAGCCCCCGACCACAATCGCAAGGTCGGCCCCGGCGGCGATGAGCGTCTTCGTGGCGTCCTGGTTCTCCTTGGTCGCGTAGCAGAGCGTGTCCGAGGTATCTGCGAAGTGGTCGTCGATAGTGTCGGCGCCGTAGCGCGTGACCATGGCCTGCTTGAGGTAGTCGGCGATGGCCTGCGTCTCGGTGGCAAGCATCGTCGTCTGGTTGACGACCCCGATGCGCACGAGGTCGCACTCGGGGTCGAAGCCCTCGGAGTAGCGGTCGGGGAACTGGGCGAAGAAGAACGCCGCGTCCTGCTCGCCGCGGATGACCTGCGCGAGGCGCTCGGTCTCCTCCATGTTGCGGACGACCACGACCGGCGCGCCCGCCTCGGCGTGGCTGAACGTGGCGCGCGTCTCCTCGTGGTAGCGCTTGCCATGGACGACGATCGTGTAGTCCTGGCGGGCGATCTGGGCGCTCTTCTTCCACACCTTCGTGACAAAGGGACACGTCGTGTCGAAGGCTTTTGTGTCCACGCCGCGCTCGGCGAGGATGGCCTGGATCTCACGCGTGGTGCCAAACGCCGGGATGATGACGAGGTCATCGGGCCCGAGCGTCTCGAAGGGGATGAGTTGCTCGCCGGAGGTCGTGCGCAGGAAGCGGATGCCGCGCCCTTGGAGGTCATCGTTGACGTGCGGGTTGTGGATCATCTCCGAGAGGAGATAGATCTGCCCGTTGGCTGCCTTGTCCGGGTGCTCGTTGATCGCGCGGTAGGCGATGTCGATGGCATTCTCGACACCGTAGCAGAAGCCGAAGTGGCGGCCGATCTTGAAGCGGACGGGCCCGAAATCGAGGACGCTCGGCGCAAGGTCGCGCTTGAGCGGGTCCGTCGCACGACGGGCTGCTTTGACCGGTCCGATGATCGCGCTGCGATAGAACTCGGGGACGTTGAACGAACGGGCCATAGGGGTGGGTCAACCGGCGAGGGTGGGGCGGCACAGGGTGGGCATACAGCGAGGCACGTACGCCGCAGCGCGGAGGGGGTTGCCCTGCGCGTCCCTCAGAATCGGGCCGCGTCTTCCGGAATTTGGCGGGATGCTCCAGAATTTCGCGAGGCGATAGTCACGCCTCCAGCCGTGAGGGTACCACACGTGCCTGTCCTTGTCGGCACTGCGGAACCGCCACGATGATTCGCGGCGTCGGAAGGACTCGACTCGACTGCGGACCACTGCCCTGCTGCTCTAGCCCTCCACAGAGGCGTCCCTTCACTGGGCCCTCTTCATGCGAGAGGCGGAGCGGTCCCCTCTACAGCGCAGTGTCTTCGAGTCCTCGCCCTTCTTTTCCACGGCCTTTCTCTACCGCCCATGTCTACCGCTACACGCGGCCGCGTGCGCTCCTCTGCGCTCAGCTTGGCCCTTTTGCTTCTCGGCATGCTGGTCACCTTACCAGCCGCCACCGCCCAAACCACCATTCAGGACGCCCGTCAGCTCGGCATCGGCAACGAAGTCACCATCGAAGGCGTCGTTACCCGTGCGCTCGGCCAGTTCGTCTACATGCAGGACAACACGGCGGGTATCACGATCCGCCAGACCTCCGGCGACTTCTTCGACGACGTCGCCGACGGCACCATCCAGCCCGGCACAGAGCTGCGTGTCACCGGCACCACGAGCGAGTTCTTCTCGCTTTTCCAGATCAACGAGGGTGCCCTCGCCTCGTACGAGGTACTCACTCAGGATAACCCCGTTGCCCCCGAGGCCACGACGCTCGAAGAACTCGCCACGAGTGGCGAAGACTTCGAGGGCGAGCTCGTCCGCGTCATTGGTCTGACCATTGATGGCGGCGCAGGCGGCACCTTCGAGGACGGTACCAACTACGACGCCGACGACGGCACGGGTATGCTTACGCTGCGCATCGGCAACGTGGGCAACAGTGACCGCGTCGGCACCGGCATCCCGACAGCAGATGTGACGGTGACCGCTATCGTTGGCCAGTTTGACGGCGACGACGGTGATGCGGGCTACCAGCTCCTCCCGATTCAGATCGGCGACATCGCGGCACCGACGCAGGTGATCCACAACAGCCCGGATCCCAACGCGGCCGTCGTGGACATCTACATCAACGCGGGTCCGGACGACGCACCGGCGCTCGCCGACGTGCCGTTCCGCCGCGCCACGGGCTTCCTGAACTTGCCCGCGGGCGTGGACCTCACCGTCTCCGTCGCCCCGGGCGACTCGGAGAGCGTGGACGAGTTCGTCTTCCAAGAGACTTACCAGCTCCCCGGTGGCGCGACGCAGCTCATCGCGACAGGCGTGCTCAACCCGGCCGACTTCCCGATGAATCCGGACATGATCATGACGGACTTCACGCTGCTCGTCACCACGGACGCGCGGCTGGACTCCGAGTCCGAGGCTCCGTCGGTGGCGTTCAACGTGGTGCACGGCTCGCCCAATGCGCCGGCCGTGGACGTGATCGCGCGCGACGTGGCCACACTCTTCCCGGGTGCGCCCTACCAGGGCATCACGGCCTACACCAACGTCGATCCGGCGAACTACATCATCGACATCGCGGCAGCGGGCACGTCTGACGTGGTCTTCTCGGCCGTCGCGCCCCTCGCTGATGCGGCAGGCGGCGCGCTGACGGTGCTCGCCTCGGGCTTCCTCGGTAACAACCCGGGCTTGCCTGGCTTCGGTCTGCTCGCCGTCTTCCCGGACGGGAGTGCGCAGCTGCTGCCGCCGGTCCAGGCGCTCGTGCAGGTGATCCACAATAGCCCGGATCCCGCCGCCGCTAGCGTGGACATCTACATCAACGGCATGGAGGGGGACGACCCGACGCTCCCCGGCGTGGCCTTCCGCACGGCCACAGGGTTCCTCCCGCTTCCAGCCGCTCAGGAGATCGTCGTAACCGTGGTGCCCGCCGGTGGGGCCCTCGCGGACGGCGCGGCCTTCCCCTTCACGCTCGATCCGCTGGTGAACTACCAGCTCATCGCGACGGGTGTGCTCTCGGATGGCCTCCCCGCCAACCCGGAAAACATCTCGACCGACTTCATCCTGCTGCCTCGTGAGAACGCGTTCCGCCGTGCTGCCTCCAACATGGATGTCGCGATCAGCGTGGTGCACGGCTCGCCCAACGCGCCGACGGTCGATGCCATCGTGCGTGGCACGGAGATCGCCCTCGCGGACGACGCGCCGTACCAGGGCATCACCAGCTACACGTCGGTGCCCCCGGCGGAGTACATCGTGGACATCACGCCAGGTGCTGACCGCACTACCATCGTCGGTGCCTTCACCGCGGACCTCTCGAAGGCCGCAGGCCAGGCCGTCACCGTGCTGGCCTCGGGCTATCTCAACCCTGAGGACACGACTCTGCCCGGCTTCGGCCTGCTCGCGGTCTTCGGCAACGGCGATTTCGACCTGCTCCCGGCCGCGCCGCTGCCCGCCGAGGCGCTCGTGCAGGTGATCCACAACAGCCCGGATCCCGCCGCGGCCGTCGTGGACATCTACATCAACGGCGTCGAGGGCGACGACCCGACGCTCCCGGACGTGCCCTTCCGCGGCGCGACCGAGTTCCTCACACTCCCCGCGGGCGAAGAGATCATCGTGACGGTCGTGCCGGACGGTGGGGCCCTCGCGGACGGCGTGGACTTCCCCTTCACGCTAGTGGACGGCCTGAGCTACCAGCTCATCGCGACGGGCGTGCTCTCGGACGGCCTACCGCCCAACCCGGAGAACATCTCGACCGACTTCACGCTGCTGGCCCGTGACGGCGCCCTCCAGGGCGTCGAGAACGACGGCGAGGTCGGCGTCAGCGTGGTGCACGGCTCGCCCAACGCGCCGACGGTGGACGCGCTCGTGCGCGGCACCGAAATCGCGCTCGCAGACGGCGCGCCCTACCAGGGCATCACCGGCTACACGATCGTGCCCGCTGGCGCATACATCGTGGACGTGACGACGGACGACCGGTCGACCGTCGTGGCTTCCTACGACGTGGATCTGACCATGGCCGGTGGCGGTGCGGTGACGGTGCTCGCTTCGGGCTACCTCAACCCCGCCGATGCCTCGCTGCCTGCGTTCGAACTGCTCGCCGTCTTCCCCAACGGCGACTCGGATGTACTCCCAGTCAACGTGACGAACGAGGACGAGACGGGCACGCTGCCGCAGGCGTTCGCGCTGCTCGGCAACTACCCGAACCCCTTCGCCGCTACGACGCGCATCGGCTTCGACCTCCCGCGTGACGCGGAGGTGACCGTGCAGGTGTTCGACGTGCTCGGCCGCACCGTTGCCGAGGTCGCGCCGACGCTGCTCGCGGCGGGCGCGAACCAGACGCTCGACCTGGATGCCACGCGTCTGGCCTCCGGAGCCTACGTCTACCGCATCGAGGCTCGCATGGGTGCCGAGGCCCGCATCGAGACCGGGCGCATGACCGTCGTGCGCTAGGTGACGACCGGGCGCTAACGCCTTCACATACCAACCGAGCCTGTTGGCTCCCGACCGGCATCGCCTTTAGTGGCGGTGCCGGTCTCATTTTGATTCCGGCTAGATGGTTGAAAAACCATGCCCATGCCGTATACTGGCGCTGTTCGATACCGACGGATGCAGCTGGAGGGATGCTCCGTCTCACGCGTGTGTTGCGCGTAGTGTGTGTCGAGGTCGGCGGCCTAACTGATCAGGGTGCCGACTCACCCCTGTTCTCCTCAACCCCTCCGTCTTCATGTCTACGGCTACGTTTGCACGCGCGGGTGGTCGCGCGCTCCTCCTGCTGGCAGCCCTGCTGCTGCTCACTGCTCCCCGTGCCCTCGCGGACGAGCACACGACCTTCGCCGCGACGCTCTCGGGCGACAACGAGGTGCCCGCCGTCACGTCTGCTGCGTTCGGCGTCGCCTATGCCACGTTCAACCCCGACACCAACGAGCTTACGGTCACGGGCTCGTTCGAGGGCCTGACCGACGGCTACAACTTCGGCATCGGCGCGCACATCCACGAGGCACCGGCTGGGTCCAACGGGCCCATCGTGCTCGCCCTCTCGCCTAAGATCAACGACGACAACGCCAGCGGGGCCTTCGCGCCGGGTGTCAACACGTTCGTGCTCACCGAGACCCAGGTCACCGCGCTCTTCGACGGCAACTTCTACGTCAACATCCACTCGGTCGGCTTCCCGAGCGGCGAGCTGCGCGGCCAACTCACGCCGTCCGCCCAGGTGCAGATCGTGCACAACAGCCCCGACCCGGTGGCACGCCGCGTCGACATCTACGTGAACGGCACGCTGCTGGTGGACAACCTGCGCTTCCGCCGCGCCACGCCCTACGTGGACCTCCCCGCAGGCACGACCGACATCGAGGTCCGGTCGTTGGACTCGAATGTGCAGGACGCGGTGGTGCAAGGCACGCTCTTCGGCAGCTTCATGGTAGGCTTGGAGTCAGGCGAGCGCTACCAGGCCGTCGCCACGGGCGTCGTGGCCCCAGAAAACTTCTCGGGCAACCCGGACTTCGAGTCGATCAACTTCGACCTCGAGATCGTCTCGGGCTCACGCGCTACGTCCCCGCGTGCCACGCGTGTGGCGGTGAATGCGCTGCACGGTGCCCCCGATGCGCCGACGGTGCAGCTCTCGCTACGCGACAACTATGCAGGCCGCAGCGCCACCATCACCTACGGCGACCAGACGCGCTACTTCCTCCCAAGCGCCCGACGTGACTACATCATCGACGTGTCGCTCCCCGACACGGATGCGGCGAAGGGCACCGTGATCGCGTCCTTCTTCGGGCCCGCCTTTAGCTTCCAGACGGCTGGCCTCGGCGGTGCGGTCATGGCATCGGGCTTCCTCACCGCCGAGGACGAGCCCGGACTTGCGTGCGAGGGCTGCATCGGCCGCTTCTCCGACTTCCGCCTGATCGCGGTGGCTCCGAACGGTAGCGTGGGTGCCCTGCCGCCCGCGCCGCTGCCCGGCGACGAGCCGACGGTCGCGCAGGCTGGCGGAGCGAGCGCCCTCGCCATGGAGCTCGCGCTCGACGCGAACTACCCCAACCCGTTCGCCTCGGTCACGCAGATCCGCTTCACGGTGCCAGAGCAGGCCGAAGTCGGCGTGCAGGTCTTCGACGTGCTCGGCCGCGAGGTGCTCACCATCGCGCCCTCGACCTTCGAGGGCGGTGCCCAGCGCCACATCGACCTCGACGGGTCCAGCCTCGCCTCGGGGACCTACCTCTACCGGCTGAACGTGACGGCAGGGGCCACGGCCGAAACCCTCACAGGCCAGATGACTGTGCTGAAGTAGCACCCCTCCCGGTCGTCTCCCACGGCACGGGCCGCTGCACACTGGTGCGGCGGCCCGCGCTGCGTTGTGGGGCTGTTGACTGTCTGGTCGCCGGCCGTCAAGCCAAACGGGTCTGCTGGCTGCTGTCCTACGCTCCAGCTATTTGTAGCGTCCCTCGGAGAACACGGCGCGGATGTCGGCCAGCACCTCGCGGTCGATAAGCAGCGTTTCACCCGCCGCTACATCCGCCGCCTGCACCTCGTCGATGCGGAGGTCGTAGTTCTCCCAGCCCATGTAGTCAACGAGAATCTGCTGGAACTGGGGGTCCACCTCGCCGTCGAGCGGGCCATCATAGAAGCCGCGCGTCTGCCAGATCGTTTGCAGCTCGCGGGCGATCTCGGGCGTGACCTCGATCTGGTCGGCAGGATCGGTGTCGGAGAAGTAGAGGTTGTTGAGGCGGTAGAGCCGGTCGAGTTCAGCGAGGGGCGTGGGATGGTCGTAGACCGAGATGTCGACGTAGTTGTCCTGGCCGTCGTAGCCCGCGCCCTCCTTCACGATGAGAAGCGCCGCGCTCTGCTCGCCGCGCTTGTCGCCGCCCGCGGCGCCCCCCGCGAGCATCGCTGCGACGAGCTTGTCACCGAGGTTGCCTTTGGTGGCGCGGTAGGTGTCGGCCATCGCCTGGACGGTTTCCTCGGAGACGAGGATGTTGCCCTGCGCCGTAAAGCCCGCGCCGGTCACGACGGTCCCGGCACCACTAGTGTTGTGATGGGTTGTTCGTAAGCTTGCAGGGTCTCACGCCGACTCCGATCCCTATGGCCGCCTTCTCGCTCGATCTCCGACAGCGCATCCTCGACACCGCCCTCGCCG
>JBCCRG010000135.1:0-8721 GCA_039208155.1 Bacteroidota bacterium
CGCCACCTCATCGCAAACCCGCTGCCAAACCTCATGCTCTTCTGCGGTGTAAGGCGCCGAGGGCACCGGACTGCGCGGCTCATGCCACGTGGTCCTCCGCGTCGAACGCGCGCGCGCCGATGCCGATGGCGCGGTGCTGCGCTTTGCCGTCACCGACACGGGTGCCGGGATCCCGCCCGAGCGCCAGGGTGCCATCTTCGATCCCTACGCGCAGGCGGAGGCGTCGACCACACGGAACTATGGCGGGACAGGCCTCGGGCTCACCATCGTGCGGCGGCTCGTGGAGCTGATGGGCGGGACGATCACAGTCGAGAGTGAAGTCGGACGGGGCTCGACGTTCCAGACCACGCTCCCGGTCGGCCGCGTGTCGGATGCGGAGTCTGCGCTGGAGTCCGATGCAGCGGGCGCGTGCGTGCTGCTCATCTCGACCTCGCCCGTCCGCGCGGCCGCGCTCGACGCGCTCGCCCAGAAGTACGGCGTTACTCTGGCCGCCGTCTCCACGCTCGACGCGCTCGACGCGACGCTCGAACTGGCGTCGCCGCATGCGATGATTCTCGACGTGGCTCACTCGACGCTCGGCTCTTGGCGGGAGGCGCTCGCCACCCGGGACGTGCCACGACCGGTCGTAACGCTGATGCCGCTCGGCGCGAGCCAGGAAGGGAGGCCGGGCGACGAAGTCGTGCTGGTCCGCCCCGCACGGGCAGACCACCTCCTCCCATACCTGCGCCCGGCACGAGAGGCTACGTCCACGCCGTAGATCGGGCTCACGCGACCTGGCGGACCCAGGCGCGTGTCGCCGGCCTTGTTCAGGGAGCTAGAAAGCCGCGTTCGGCAAGCAGCGCCCGGATGCTCTCCACGCCGCCGCCCATGCCAAGCTCCCGCACGGTCCCGTCGGGCTCGACGAGGAGCTTGGTCGGGTACCCGCGCACGCCGAAACGTGCCACCAAGGAGGTTTCGGCCTCGTCGAACAGGATGGGGTAGGCGAGGGCCGCGTTCTCCGCCATCGTACGGGCGGCCTCGTCGTCGCCGCCGGTGGTCACGGCGTCGGCGTTCACAGAGAGGAAGACGACGCCAGGCTGCCCCACGAGGTCGGCGTGCAACTCGTTGAGCGCGGGCATCTCGGCGATGCACGGCCCGCACCACGTCGTCCAGAAATCGAGGAGCACGGTGGACCCGCGCAGCAGTGCGAGGTCGACGAGCTGGTCGGTTTGCAGGTCGAGGTACACCCCGTCGAGCGACGGCTGCGCCTGGGCCTCGGGGAGGTTGGCGATCAGAGGGCGCTCCGGCACGATGGCCTCGAACCGCACCGCGCCCATCTCGGGATCGAGCTTCGCGTAGGCCTCGCGGAGCGTCGCGTTGTCGAGGACGTACGCATTCGTCTCCCGCGCGATCAGGTCGAACGTGGCGAACCCCGCCTCCAGGTCGCGCTCGGCCTGGCGCTCGGCGAGTTCGAAGCCCAGCGTAAGCGGCAGGCCACGCACCGCCGTGCTCAGGGCCTCCGTGAGCAGTGCGGTGGCGTCCGCGAAGCGCTCGTCCAGCAGCGCCAGCCGGAGGTTCCACAGCCGCAGGTATCCCTCCAGTACGCTCGCCGCAGAAGTGAGGGCGATGCGCTCGGCGTCCGGGAGGTCGGCCGCTTCGTACGTGGTCAACACCTCGGGTACGGTCAAGACGGCGGCGTGCACCTCGCGCGTGAGCGCCTCATCCAGCGGAAAGGCTGGGGCGATGTCCAGCAGATAGTTGAGCAGCGACTGCACGGCGTACCAGCGCTCAACGGTAGGCGTGGCCTGGCGGTAGTACGCCCATTCAGCGAGCACCGCAGGCATCGCGTGCGTCTCTGCCCAGTGGGTTCGGGCCGCATCCGAGGGCAGACCCATGACGAAGTAGCGCAGGATGCTCGATCCGAGTTCGCGGTCGGCCTGGTCGCCCGTTGCATCGGCCCACCACGCCTCCATCATCGCCACGTGGTCGTCGATGTCAGCGGGCGTCCACGTCGAGTCCGGACCGCCATGCTCTTCGAAGTACGCAAACAGCTTCGGGGCAAGTACTCGGTTCTGCAGGATTACGAGGTGATCGGGCAGCCACCCTCCCTCCCGGATCGCGGCGTCGAGGAGAGCCCAGCGCACGACGGTATCCCGGACCGCTACAGCGGTCTGCCCATCCGCCAGGCTCGCGACGACGTGCCGGTTAGGGATCTCCTCGTCCACTGCGTCTCGCTCGACGAAGGACCAGGACCCGAGCGTGTACTTGTAGAGCAGCATGTCGCCTGCCGGAGCGTCCACCGTCACGGCGAACCGGTTCGGACCGACTCGGGTCATCGGGTGGCGGCCGGTCATCTCGCCGTCGCCCCAGCCGTCGCCGGGGTTCCAGCCGTTGAACGAGCCCGCGAGGAACACCGTGTCGAGCGGCGCGAGCGTCCCAGGTACCTCGACCTCGAAGCGAACAGGGACCTGCGCCGAGACTGGGAGTGCGAGGAAGACAGCGAGGAGGCCGAGCAGAGCACGCATGGACAATACTGGCAGAGGGAATGTTCAGGGGATGAAAGCGTGGTCGGCGAAGGCGGTGTCGCGCTACTCGACCACGCGCACGCTGTTGAGGAAGCCGTGGATGTCTTGTGCCTGCGCGTCGTTGGCGGGGTCGATGATCCAGAAGCCGTCGAACCACGTGTGCTCGGGGTCGGGCGCGGCCTGCGCGGTGCGCTCCTGCTCCTCGCGGCTCATCGCACGCGGGTTGCTCGGATACCACGCACCGTCGAGCAAGAACTTGTAGGCGTAGACGCCAGGCGCGAGCGTCAGGGTGACCGTCCAGGCATCGCCGGCGCGCTCCATCGGGTGCGGCATCCAGAACGTCGCCGTCCCGTCGAAGCTGCCGACGAGCCACACGCGCTCGACCTGCCTGCGATTCTCCGGGGGCTCGTAGCGGAACGTCACCGAGCGGGGCGGACCTATGGCGAGGCCAGGCCGGTCGAATTGCTCCAAGCCATAGTGCGCCAGGGCCTCCTCGCGCGTAGCGAAGCCGTTGCGGTCCGTGAAGCGACCAGTCGGGTCACCGGCTTCTACGTTCGGCGCGTAGGCGATGCCCGCGAGTGGTTCAAAGGTGAAGTCTGCGTCCTCGCCGATGGACAGGGCGATGCCCATGTCTGCCGGTGCAGCGTCGGGCCGCACACGCACCCACGCTGCATACCGCTCGGTCCCGGTCCGAGCGCCGTCGTTGTAGTACGTCAGACGGAGAGGTTTGCCCGCGACCTCTACGAGGAGTTGGGTGTCGTCATACCAGCCAGCCTCCTCTGCATCCGGGAAGGGCTTGGTCGCGATGGTCACCACGCCCACGCCGGGCAGGTGCAGGTGAACGTAGTGGTCCGCGAAGTTGTCCACCGAGAGGCCGAATCCGGAGAACAGCGTCTCGGAGTCGTAGGTGAGGGTGGCGTTGCTCATCTGGAACCGGTCCACCTCGCTTGCAGACGAAGCGACGGACGTTGTCTGGAGCGCACTGTCGCAGGCCGCGACGCTGCTCACCGCGAGCACCACGACGAGCGCGATGCTACGGGTACGACGCTGCTGGCGGCGCGTCCGGGTCGTAGAAGGCTGGGTCAATTGCTCCAGGCGCGACTGAAGCGCGGTCCGACGTACCCGGATACCGGTCGCGAGGGCAGGCAACGTCCGTTGTCTCGGCTCGATGGCGTCGTGGAGGCGGACGAGCAGCCGCGCATAGGCCGAGCGCTCGGCGGGGACCGACGCAACGAGCGCGGCGTCGCACGCGGCCTCACGGTAGGTGGCGATCTGGCGCGCGAGGACATGCACCAGCGGATGCGCCGCGAACACCGCCTGAAGAAGCGCGACGCCGAGGTGGACGGCGTAGTCGCCGCGCCGCACGTGCAGGAGCTCGTGGCGCAGTGTCAGGGCGCGTGACTCGGGCTCGGACCAGAGGGCTTCGGAGAGTACGACCACCGGACGCGTCCATCCGAACGTAGCGGGACCCGACGTGGCAGGACCGACCGCAAACCGGACGGGTCGATTCACACCGATCTGCGCCGCGAGCATCTCCGCTTCTTCGGCCAGGGCCTCCGGTGGGGCCGAGAGCGTCCGCCGCAACCGAGCCAGCGCACGGCCATGCAGCGCGAGGCGCGCAAGCCCTACGAGGCTAGCCACGCTCGCGAGGACGGTGAGCAGGCCCAGCCACGCCCAGCCATCGAACAGCGTGAGGGCGGTCGGGCGTGCCGCCTCGATGGTGAACACCACGTCCACCGAAGCCACTGTCGGCGTGGCGACCATCGGCGGGGGCAGCAGCACCTGCACGGGCGCGGGGATCCAGCCCGGTTGCCATGCCCCGAAGCCGAGGGCGAGTACAAACGCGACGGGCAGCGCAGCCAGCAGCGCGAGGCGCAACTCGTAGTGCGTCTGCGGATGTGCGCGGCGTCGTCGTCCCAGCAGCAGCAGGCCACCCGCGACCGCGGTCCAGAGAAGGACGGGAACCCAGAACGCCGAGAGCGACGCGGTGCCCAGGGTGCGAAGCGCCTCGATGGAGGTCGTCACGTCGATAAGCGGAGTCATCACGAGGCGGGGCTAGGGTCAGCGGAGTCGGAATCGGTCGCGTCGGGGGCTGAACCGTCGATGGCGTCGAGCAAGCGCTGGATCTCCGCGCGGTCGGTCGGGCTCAGGTGCTCCGCCTTCACCAGCGACTGCACGAGCGCCGCCGCGTCGCCGCGAAAGACCTTGTCCAAAAAGCCTGCCAGCAGGCTCCCCCGGACCTCCTCGGGGCGGCGCTCCGGGTAGTAGACGTAGGCCAGGCCATCCTTCTCGAAGCGCAGGTAGCCCTTGCGCGCGAGGTTCTTGAGCACGGTCATGACGGTCGTGTAGGCCACATCGCGCTCCGAGAGGAGCTGCTCGTGCACGTCGGCGACGGTGGCATGGCCGAGCTCCCAGACGAGGTTGAGCACCTGCATCTCGGTCGCCCCGAGGGGGTGAAGGGTTCGTGGCATCGGTTCTACGAATGTGTTAGTACTATCTAGATAGTAGAAAGAATCGTAAGCCGATGCAAGCGAATGGTCAAACTTCTACAGCACGCAGCAAATCCGTGCCAGAGCGTCGGCAAAGCGCGACCGAACTCGCTGGGTAAACACGCCGCTCGACTTGGCTGAGGCGCGGCTAGGACCGCCGCCGCTTTGTCCGGGCCGTCGGCGTCGCCTCCAGCGGGTTTTCCGGCCACGGGTGCTTCGGGTAGCGCCCACGCAGGTCTTTGCGTACGTCGAAGTAGCTCGATGCCCAGAAGCCGGCGAGGTCCTGCGTGACTTGCACCGGGCGGCGCGCAGGGGAGAGGAGGTGCATCGTCACAGGAATGGTGCCGTCGAGCAAGCGCGGCGTCTCAGTCCAGCCGAAGACTTCCTGCAGCTTCACGGCCAGGACGGGCGCTTCGGGTTCGCTGTAGTCCACGCGGAGGTTCGAACCGCTCGGCACGCGGAGGTGGCTCGGCGCGAGCCGGTCGAGCGCTTGCTGCTGCGGCCAGTCGAGGCGCGCGCGGAGGACGGCGTCGAGGTCCAGCTTGCGCACATCGGCGAGGCGGCGGAGGCCGTAGACGTGCGGCCCGAGCCAGTCCGCGAGGGTATCGAGGAGCGCCGCGTCCGACACGTCGTGCCATGCCTCGGGACGGTGAGCGTGGAGAAAACGTAGGCGATCCTGTAGGTGCTGCGCTTCCTTCGACCACGACAGCGCCTCGATACCAGCGCCGCAGAGCCCGTCGAGCAGCGCTTCGGTGACGGCGTCCGGCGACGGATCCGGGAGCGGCGCATCGCGCAAGACGAGCGCGCCGAGGTGCGCCTGCCGCCTTGCCACGACGCGCTCCGACTCGGCATCCCAGGTGACTACATCGACCTCCCGGATCTGGTCGCCGAAGTGCGCTTCGATGTCGTCTAACGCGAGCGGTGCGGCAAGGAAGAGCTTTGCGCCCCCCGGCCGGTCGTCGAGGGCGGCCACGGCGAGGTACTCAGCGTCGGCGAGCGGCTGGTCGTGCGATAGCGCGGCTTGGTGGCCGGTGCGCAGTCGATAGCGTCGGCCCGTCATCCGCTGCGCGATCCGGTCGGGGTAAGCCAGGGCGACGAGCAGCCCCGCCGCCTCGGCTTCCAGCGGCGCGTCCGGCACACTCAGGCGACGACGGAGGTGCGCCGCCTCCGCACGCAGCGTCTGCACGGCACGCGGGTCGGCCCGATGTCCGAGCGGCAGCGGCGTAGAGCCGGATCGGAGCACATCGAGGCGGAGGCGAAGGTCAGCGTCGGCGGTGGTGCCTGGAGCAGCACGGAGCGGGTCGCGTTCGCCGAGGAGCGCGGCCACGGCGCACGCGGTGGCCCCGAGCCCGAGCGCCTTCCCCTCGATCAGCAGCGCCGCCATGCGCGGGTGGAGGCCCAGGCGGACCATCTGTCGTCCGCGCTGTGTGATCTGCTGCGAGCGGTCGAGTGCACCGAGGTCGCGGAGGAGGTCGCGCGCCTGCGACAGCGCGGCGTCCGGCGGCGGATCGAGCCAGCGAAGCGACGTTGCGTCGGTGATACCCCATGCAGCCAACTCCAGTGCCAGCGGGGCGAGGTCGGCCAGGACGGTCTCCGGCGGCGTGAACGCGGCGAGGTGCGCCTGTTCGAGCGGGCCCCACAGCCGGATGCATACGCCTGGCTCCGTGCGGCCAGCACGGCCCCGGCGCTGGTCCGCGCTGGCCGCCGAGATGCGCACGGTTTCGAGGCGGGTCATGCCCGTACGCGGCGAAAACCGTGGGGTGCGTGCGTAGCCGCCGTCCACCACCACCCGCACGCCCTCGATGGTCAGACTCGTCTCGGCGATGGGCGTGGCGAGCACGACCTTTCGCACGCCGTCAGCAGCGGGCTCGATGGCCGCATCCTGCGCGCGCTGGTCGAGGGCACCGTAGAGCGGAGCCAGGCGCACGTCAGCAGGGAGGGAGCCGTCGCGGAGCAGCGCTTCCGTGCGACGGATCTCGCCGACGCCCGGCAGGAAGGCGAGCACGCTGCCTGGCTCATCAGCCAGTGCCTCGCGAATCGCGTCGGACATCCGCTCGGGCAGGTCACGTACGCCCGAAGCACCGCCCCGCCGGCTGCTTCGCCGCGCGGGGGCCTCGACGTACCGAGTCTCGACTGGAAACGCACGCCCCCGGCTCGTGACGATGGGCGCGGGCGACCCGGCTTCGTCCGCCATGAGGGCCGCGATCCGCTCGCCATCCAGCGTGGCGGACATGACCAGCAGCCGCAGGTCTTCCCGCAGTCCATGATGCGCGTCGAGCGCAAAGGCGAGCCCGAGGTCGGCGGCCAGGCTGCGCTCGTGGTACTCGTCGAAAATGAGCAGCCCGACGCCGTCGAGCGTGGGATCGGATTGCAGCATCCGCGTGAGGATGCCCTCGGTGACGACCTCGATGCGCGTCTGCGCGCCGACCTTCACCTCGCGCCGGATGCGGTAGCCGACCGTCTGTCCGACGCGCTCCCCAAGCGAATGCGCCATCCGCCGTGCCGCCGCCCGCGCCGCGAGCCGTCGCGGTTCGAGCATCACGATCCGCTGAGTGCCGAGCCATGCTTCGTCCAGTAGCGCCAGCGGGACGCGCGTCGTCTTACCCGCGCCCGGCGGGGCTTGCAGCACCGCACACGGCCGCGACCGCATCGCCGCCCGCACGTCCTCCAACACGGTATCGATGGGGAGCGGGGTGGTCTGGGGCCTAGGTACCATTCGTCGGCGGCTCACCGATGGGATGGTCTGGGTTCGTGGAGGCACTGGCGGGGCTCACGCGGCAACGGCGATGGGTGTTGCATCGGGAGCCGTGCCATCGCTGAGAACGCGCCATCGCTGAGAACGCGGCACCGCAGGGCGGTTTGCGAACCGCCCCTACGGCATCGAGACCGAATCCAGGCCGCGCCGGTCCGCTGCCTGCACGATCTTACCGCCTCACCGCCTCACCGCCTCACCGCCTCACCGCCTCACCGCGAAGCCTGTGCCTACCGTCCTTGCCCAGGACCGCGCCCTCGGGGTGCTCCGCCGCGCCCTCGCCACCGACCGCGTGCCGCACGCCTACCTCTTCCACGGCCCCGACGGCGTCGGGAAGCGGGCGGCTGCGCTGCACCTCGCGCAGGCGCTCCAGTGCGAGAACCGGGGCCGCAGCGTCCCCGCCGACCAGCCGTGCGGGCAGTGCCTCCCGTGCACGAAGGTCGCGCGCCTGTTGCACCCGGACATCCACGTTCACTTCCCGCGCCCGAAAGACGCCTCGGTCGAGGACCTGACGGCGCGCCTCCAGCGCCTCGCGGCCAACCCCTACGCGGAGGTCGACTACCGCCGCCGGCCCAGCCTCGACGACGCCGACGCGGCCTCGAACAAACAGGCGATCTACTCGGTGGACTACACCCGCGAGATCATGCACACGCTGCGCTACGCCCCCGCCGAGGGCGCATACAAGGTGGCGTTGCTGCTCGACGTGGACGCGATGAACCAGGAGTCGGCCAACGCCTTCCTGAAGCTCCTCGAAGAACCACCACCCCGCACGGTCTTCGTGGGCACGTGCGAACGCCCGGATCGCCTGCTCCCGACCATCCTCTCGCGCTGCCAACGCCTCCGCTTCGATCCGCTGCCCATCGCGGCCATCCAGCAGGCTCTCGTGGAGCGCGACGGCCTCGACGGCGACCGGGCGTCGTTTCTCGCGCGGCTCGCGGACGGGTCGTACACCCGCGCGCTCACGCTCAACGAGAGC
>JBCCRG010000136.1:0-8698 GCA_039208155.1 Bacteroidota bacterium
ACTTTGCCGACGACCGCCGCATCATCGGCACGCTCACGCTCCGCCGCCTGCCCTGAGCCTATGCCTACTGAGCCGCTCGACGTCCTCGCCCTCGCGGCCCACCCCGACGACGTCGAACTGTGCGCGGGCGGGACGATGTGCGTGCTCGCGCAGCAGGGCTACCGGACTGGCATCGTCGACTTCACGCGCGGCGAACTCGGTTCGCGGGGCACGCCGGAGCTCCGGTTGGAGGAAGCAGCGCGGGCGGGTGAGCTCCTCGGCCTGAGCGCCCGCCACAACCTCGATCTGCCCGACGGCGACATCCAGAACACGAAGGTCAACCAGACGGCCATCGCGCGCTACGTCCGCCGCTACCGGCCCAAGGTCGTCCTGCTCAACGCGCCGCCGGGGCACGTCCGCCATCCCGACCACGGCGACGCGGCGCAGTTGAGCATCGACGCGCTCTTCTACAGCGGCCTCCGCAAGCTGGAGACGACCGACCCGGAGACGGGCGAACCGCAGGAGCCCTGGCGGCCGCACCACGTCCTGCACTACATGCAGGCCATCGAGTTCACGCCAACCTTTGTGGTGGACGTGACGGACGTGTGGGACCAGCGCACGGCGGCGCTCCAGGCGTTCGCCTCGCAGTTCCATAACCCCGACTACGAGGCGGCGGCGGACGAGCCGGAGACGTACGTCTCGAACCCGGGCTTCTTCCGCTGGGTGGAGGCACGGGCACGCGTCTACGGCTACCGCATCGGGGCGACCTACGGCGAACCGCTCCTCTACCGCCATGGCCCCGTCGGTGTGACGGACCTCATGCGCGCGCTCGACCGCGAGCGGACGTATCGCTAGCCCTGAGCCGACAGCCGCTAAGCGAGTTGCTGCTGGTACTGGTCGAAGAGCACCGACTGCGCTTCGAAGACCCACTGGTCCATAACCACCTGCGGACGCAGGCCAAGCTCCTGGGCGACGCGGCGCGCTTCGGTGCGGCTCCACCGGGCGACCTGGTCGAGCTTGACCACGTCGAGCGCATAGAGCTGCTGCTGGACGTCCTCGTCGATGCCCGAGATCACGGTGAGGTCGTCGGCCCCGTCGGGCCGCGATGGGGCTGACGGCTCCGGCGCAGGCATGCTGGGCGCAGGCCCCGACGGTGCAGGGGCATTGGGCGCAGAGACACTGGGCACGGGCGCGGCGGGCTCGGAGGCTGACGGGCTCGGCGCTGGGGTCGCGGGCGGGGGCGCGGCGGGCGGGGGCGTGCTCGTGAGGCTGGCGAACGAGGCGAACGTGGGCAGCGGCGCGTCGGGCGTGGAAGAGTCGCCGGAGGGGCCGTCGAAGGACGCCGCGTCAACCGGTGTGGGGTCCTCAGGAGTAACCTCGGCTCCGCTGACATCGGCATTGCTGATATCGGCGGCAAAATCGAAGGACTGCCACTCGAGTCCGCTGCTGGCCGGAGCCTCGGGCTCGGCGACCGGCGTCGTGTCTACAAACGTGGCATCTGCGGGCTCCGGTGCGGCCGGTGCTGGATCCGTGTTGACGGGCGCGATGGGCGCGGGCTCAGCGGGGGCGGCTGCCTGCGGAGGGGAGCCTGCCGTGAGCATGCGCGGCCCGGCGCTCGGGCCTTCGGGCAACGCGTCGTGGGTCTTCCAGAACGAGTCGAGCGCGCCCGCGAGCTGGTGGCGGAGCTCGTCCAGTTCCTGGTTGCGCCGCTCGATCTCGTGGTGCAGTTCGCTGCGGAGGCCGTCCACCTTGCGGTCGTTCGTCTCGATGTGCAGCTTCACGTCGTCCATCTGCTGGGAGAGCTGCGCGTGCTGGATGCGCTGCTCCTGCTGCTGCTGGTAGAGTTCCTCGATCCGTTGGCGGATCTTGGTGACCTGCTCTTCTTTCTGGCGCAGGACCTCTTTCTGCGACACGGGCGCAGCCGAGGTGGCACCTCCGGCCTCTTCCGCGCGGCGAGCCCGGACGTAGAGGAACGCGATCACGCCGCCGAGCGCAACGGCCAGCACGATCACGGCAATGAGGATGAGGAAGGTCGAGTTGAGGGCGGGCATGGTAAGCGTGGGCGGACGCGAGGGTGAAACGAGAAGCCGCGAGGCTGGAACGCTAGAGGCTAGAACGTGAGGGTGCGCGGGCTAGGACACCGGCTGTGTGTCGGCGGGCACGGAGGCCCGGCGGACGAGGGCAGCCGGACCGGCCGTGGACTCGATGCGGAGGAGGTCGGACGGCAGGCCCGCGCTTTCGAGGAGGGCGTGGAGGAGGTCGGCGCGTGTGCGAGCCACTGAGGCCGACGGCGCGGTGATGACGAGATCGAGCGGCTCCTGGGCGGCGCTGAGGCGCTCGGCCAGCGCGACGGCGGCCGGGGCAAGCGTCTCGTCGATGGTCGGGGACTCGGGCGTGGGATACTGCTGCTGGACGGCGTCGAGGAAGCGAGTCGTAGCCTCGTCGAGCGGGTAGGCGTCCAGGTCGTCAACGAGCGTGAGGTAGTCAGGCGCGTAGGCCGTTGCGGTGGCCGTCGCGGGCGTCGGGGGCGCGGTCGTGAGCTGCACCGCCAGCATCGCCAGCGCCACGAGCAGCGCGACGCTCAGGGCTCCGATGAGCAGGATGGCACGGCTCGACAGCATGGGTCGGAACGAAGCGGGGCAGGGCATAACCGTAACCGGGGCGACAGCGAGGGCAGCGGCCCTCCTCGGCAGCACCCGGCCGCAGGGATAGCAGCGGGGAGAGCAAGACCTGTTCCAATCGGGCAGCGAGCGGCGCAACGGGCCTGTATCTTCGGTCCCGCGCCGAAATGGTCTGCTCCGCGCCCGCGAGGTGGTCTGCTCCGCGCCCGTCCCTGGTTCTCGTTGCACGGACCTCTTCCGTCGTGCCCGCCCCGCCTCGCCACATAGTCCTAGCTCCGTTACGGCGGCACCCTCGACAGGTGTGGCCTGCGGCCGTGCGGACAGTCGCTATCCTGGTCGTGCTCGGCGCGGCTGGGGCCTTGTCGGGATGCGGCCCCTCCGACTCCGAGCGCGGGCAGCCCGCGACGAGCGAGGCCCTGCCTATGACCACGGCGACGTACGTGGGCGACGCGGCCTGCGCCTCGTGCCACGCCGACATCGCCGCTGACTACGCCGCGACCAACAAGACGCACGCGCTCACGCGCTTCGACGCTGCGACAGCCCCCGAGCGCTTCGACGCGGACGGCCGCAGTCCCGTCGTCTACAACGCGACGTTCGACCTGTCCTACCAGGCCTTCGTGCGCGGCGACACGCTCTACCAGCGCGAGTTCCGCCGCGACCCCGACGGTACGATCTCCCACGACCTCACCTACGCCGCCAGCCACGTCATCGGCTCCGGCCACGCGACGCGGTCCTACCTCATGACCGTCGAGACGGGAGACGCGGCAGGGGGGGGCGGCTACCTCACCGAGATGCCACTCACGTGGTACGTCGAGCGCGAGCTCTGGGCGATGAGCCCGGGCTACACGAACGTGAACAACCGCTTCAACCGTGCGATCACGACGGAGTGCATCGCCTGCCACGCGGGCATGCCCGCGCCCTCGGACTTCACCGTCAACCACTTCGTCGACACCGACGGCGGCATCTCGTGCGAGCGCTGCCACGGCCCCGCCTCCGACCACATCGCAGCGTGGCAGGCCGACCCGACCGGACAAGCTGCTGGGCCAGATCCGACCATCGTTAACCCCGCGCACCTGAGCGTGGACCTGCAGTTGGACGTCTGCCAGCAGTGTCACCTCGAAGGGACGACCGTCTTCCAGCCAGGCGAGGACCCGCTGAGCTACCGCCCCGGTACGCCGCTCCGCGCACACCGGACCGTCTTCGCCACGGCGAACAGTCTGGACCAGCCCGAGGCGTTCGGCATCGCCTCGCACGTGGTTCGGCTGCGGCTGAGCGCCTGCTTCACGGAGACGCAGGCCACGGCTGCTGCCGAGGGGACGCCGGGGATGACGTGCACGACCTGCCACGATCCGCATCGCCCCGAGGAGGCGCTGCCCGCCGACCACTACAACGCCTCCTGCCGCTCCTGCCACGGCGCCGAAGCACACGAAGCTGCCTGCTCCCGCCCCGCCGTCGATGGAGAGGCGCCCGATGCTCGGGTGATGGCCGCGCAGGGCGACTGCGTGAGCTGCCACCTCCAGAAAGCGGGCACGTCCGACATCCCACACGTCACGTTCACCGACCACTGGATCCGCCGCGAGCTGCCTCCTGCCCGCGCGGCCGTCGAGACGGCGCTCATCCGCCCGACCCGGACGACACCGTTCCGCCTCGTGGACGTGACCGCCGCCGACCAGGGCGAGTCCGCCGCCGCTCGTCTTTCGCGTGAGGAGGAGGCGCAGGCGCTCATCGACGCCGGGCTGGCTGGGTTCAAGTTCTACGAGGCCACGCACCGCCTGCCTGCCTACCTCCCGACCGTCGCCGAGCGGCTGCGGCGTGGGCTGGCGCTCGGCGGACGCCATCCGGACGCGCGCGTGACGCTGGGCCGGGCGCTCGCCGAGATGGACTCGACCGGGGCAGCCCTCACGGAACTGCGGGCGGCCACGGCGGCGACGCCGGACTACGCCTGGGCGCACTACTGGCTCGGGGAGACGCTGCACGCGGCCGGGCGCTCGGGGGAGGCCGTGGACGCGCTCGACCAGGCCATCGCGCGGGCTCCCAAGCTGGTGGAGGCGCACCTGAAGCGCGGCGAGGCCCTCAACGCCGTCGGGCGCACCGCCGAGGCGCTCGCCGCCTGGCGCTCGGGCCTGGCGCTCGACCCCGAGCACCACCCGACCGGCTGGAACAACCTCGGTTTCGCGCTCCTCCAACAGCAGAACCTGGCCGAGGCCGAGCCCGCACTCGCCCGCGCCGTCGCGCTCGACCCCGACTTCGTCGTCGCGCGCGCCAACCTCGGCACCCTCCACCTCTTGTCCGAGCGCCTCGACGACGCCGCCGAGCAGTTCGAACGCGCCCTCCGCACCGACCCGACCTATGCGCCTGCCCTCGGCAACCTCGGCGTGCTCCGCGCGCAGCAGGGCCGTACCGACGAGGCCCGCCGCCTCTTCGAACGCCTCCTCACCGCCAACCCCGGCGACCAGCGGGCACGCGCCTACCTCGCGCAGCTCGATGGGTAGAGCGTTGGCTGTCGGCTGTCGGCTATCAGTGCTGCTCCTGCTCGTACTTCTGGGATGCGGCAGCGGCACTGACGGCGTGGTCGTCGACCTCGACAAGTCGAACGAGGACGAGTTGCTGGCCTTCTACTTCGGCAGCTACGTCGGCCCCGACGGCGGCGACCCGTTCGAGTCCGGGCTGCTCGGGCGCGATGGCGGGACTGTCACGATTGATCTCGCAGCGCTGCCGCCGGAGGTGCGCACGGCGTTTGCCCCGGCTGCGGAGGACGGCCTGATCGATTGGGACGAGGCGAAGGCCGTCTTCCAGCGCACGTACGCCGAGGCGCGGCCTGTCCCGCGAACGCTGCTCGACTTCCAGCAGGCGACGCCCTACCTCGCCAGCGACGGAGGCGTCGCGCCCGACTGGTATCTCGTCGAGCTCGACGGCGTGATGACGATGGCGCGGCGGCGGCTCTACGTCCCGAAGGCGGCCCTGCGTGAAGCGCTGCTCGCCTACGACGCGAACGGCGAGCAGGTGATCTATCCGGTCGGGACGGCGCTCGTCGGCGAGCACTGGCTCGACGGGGCGCGGGCCGAGGTGGCCGTGAAGCAGAAGCGGGCGGACGGCTTCTGGGACTTCCTCGTCTACGACGCCGGCGGCGCACTCACCGACGGCACCACGACGCCCCCGCGCGACCTCGCCGCGCCGACGCAGTGCGTGGGCTGCCACCTCGGAACAAAACTCCACGAGCCCGAACGGAGCTTCCCCGCCCGCGCACCCGACGGCCCGCACGGCCCCCGCGCGATCTACATCCGCGACGCCGTCCGCAATGCCGAGGCGACCCGCGCCGTCACCGAGCGCTTCGCCGAGCACCGCACACGCCCCGACTCGGTGCTCGGCATCTACGCCACCCTCTACGTCGCCGACCTCCTCGCGGACCGCCGCGCGGGGCTGCCCATCGCCCCGGAAGACGAAGCGGTGCTGACCGCGCTAGGCTACTGAGCGCGTATCGGCACGGGCAGACATCGTTGGACGGCTGGTAGCTTTCCGCCACGCTCTCATCACGTCCTCCTGCTGCATGTCCGCTGTCCCTTCGTCCACCTCGATCCGCGCGTCTGGCCTCGCGACCGTGCGGCTGACGAACGCTGTCTTCTACGCCCACCACGGCGTCACGCCCGAAGAGCATCGCATTGGCGGGCGCTTCGAGGTGGACGTAGCGATGGACCTCGACGTGACCGGGGCCGCGCAGCACGATGACCTCGACCAGACGGTGAACTACGAGCGCGTCTACGAGCGCATCCGCGGCGTGATCGCGGGCGAGAAGGTGTACCTCATCGAGCGGCTGGCCTACCTCATCGCGGAGGCCGTCCTGGGCGACCACCCGCTGGTGACGCGCGTGGAAGTGCTGGTGCGCAAGCCGAACCCGCCCGTCGGCGGCCCGTGCGACGCCGCCGAGGCCGTCTACCGCGCCGAGCGCGCAGGGTGATGGAGGAGATGACGAAGCGAAGAGACGAGGGGACGGCAAGCCAAGCACTAAAGCCACACCGCACGGCAGCACGGCACCACGGCCCTACGGCGACACGGCAGCACGATGCAGCCATCGCGCTCGGGGCCAACCTCGGCAACCGGATCGGGCAGCTCCGCGCCGCCGTGGCCGCGCTCGACGCGCACCCGGCCGTGACGGTGACGGCCTGCTCGCCCGTCTACGAATCCGAGGCGCACACCCTCGACGGCACGCCGCAGCCTGCCTACCTCAACGCCGTCGCGACGGCGCAGACCTCGCTCGATGCGGAGGCGCTGCTCGACGTGCTGCTGGCCGTCGAGCGCGAGGCAGGGCGCACGCGCGACCAACGCTGGGCCCCGCGCACGCTCGACCTCGACCTCGTGCTCTACGACGACCTCGATCTCGCGACGGCGCGGCTCACCGTCCCGCACCCGCGCCTCGATGTCCGGCGCTTCGTGCTGCAACCGCTCGCCGACCTCGTGCCCGACCGCGTGGTGCCGCGCTGGAACGCGACCGTGGCGGCGCTGCTCGCTGCGTGCCCTGACCAGGCTGCGCTGCAGAGGACGGCGCTCGTGCTGGGCCCGTAGCCTCGTCCCGAGATCGGACCGGTGCGGCCCCGGCGGGCGCGCTATCTTCGACGCATGGAACCGCACGTCTACCATCCCTTCGCCGACGGCGAGCGCGTCGGCTGGATCGAGGTCATCTGCGGGTCGATGTTCTCGGGCAAGACCGAAGAGCTGATCCGGCGGCTGCGCCGCGCCCGCATCGCCCGCCAGCGCGTCGAGGTCTTCAAGCCCGCGATCGACACCCGCTATGCCGAGGACCACGTCGTCTCGCACGACGCACGGCAGATCCCGTCCGTGCGCGTCGAGCGGGTGGAGGAGATCCTGCGCCACGCTGAGGACGCCGACGTGGTGGGCATCGACGAGGCCCAGTTCTTCGGCGCGGGCCTCGTGGCGGTCGCCGAGCGGCTGGCACGGCAGGGACGACGCGTCCTCGTAGCTGGCCTCGACCAGGACTACCTCGGCCGCCCCTTCGACCCAATCCCGCAGCTCCTCGCCGTCGCCGAGCACGTCACGAAGCTGCACGCCATCTGCGCGGTGTGCGGAGCCCCAGCAAACCACTCGCAGCGCCTCGTGCCCGAGGGCAGCCGCGTGCTCCTCGGCGAGAAGGAGGCTTATGAGCCCCGCTGCCGCCGCCACTTCGTCCCCGGCGGCCCCGACGCCCAGCAACTTCGCCTCGATGACGCGGTCCCTGAGGAGGACGCTATCCACGAGAGCGACGCCGTCCCCGAAGCCGCGCGCCCCTAGCACCGTCGCCTCTTACCCCATCGCTGCCCCTCTCGTGGTATGAAGCAATCCCTCGTCCATGTCGCCCTGGTGGTCCGCGACTACGACGAGGCCCTCGCGTTCTTCTGCGAGACGCTCCACTTCGACCTCGTGGAGGACGTGTCCATCCCTGTGCAGCAGAAACGCTGGGTCGTGGTGGCCCCGCCGGGCTCCACGGGCACGAACATCCTGCTTGCGCGCCCCTCGAACGCGGAGCAGGAGGCGTACATCGGCAACCAGACCGGGGGCCGCGTCACGTTCTTCCTGAACACCGACGACTTCTGGCGCGACTACCGCCGCATGGTGGCCGACGGAGTGCACTTCGTCCGGGAGCCAAAGGCGCAACCGTATGGCCTCGTGGCCGTCTTCGAGGACCTGTACGGCAACCTCTGGGACCTCCTTCAGCTGAACGATGACCACCCGGCCCTCCGATCTACCGTGAGGTAGCGTTCGCTGCTCTGCTATCGCGTTCGTCGCTCGTGCCCCTCCGACCGGAACCTCGTAGGCTCCTCAAGCCTTTGCTGCTCGTTATGGTACCGATGCCGCTCTCGGAGATTCTGCTTCAGTTCGTGGTCATCCTGGCCGTCGGGTTCGGGCTGCTCGGGCTGCGCGCGCTGATCCGGGGCGACCTCGGGGCGCTGGGCTTCGCGGACGGCGAGCGGCTGCGCTTCCAGAACAAGCGCGAGCAGATGTGGCGGAAGTACCGGGACAAGGAGCGGCTCGCCCGCGAGATCCGCGCCCGGCAGCGCCAGGCCGATGCCTACCGCGCCCGCTTCCAGGAACCGGAGGCCGAGGAG
>JBCCRG010000137.1:0-8687 GCA_039208155.1 Bacteroidota bacterium
GGCGGCTTGGCCTTGGCGTCGAGCGCCGCACGGAGGTCAGCGAGGGTCGGACCGGGAGGCGTCATGCAGAAAGGACGGACGCGCCCCTCCCCGCTCAGCCGGGTCGGACCGCGCCCCATGCAGCGTGGGGAGAAGACGGTCGTAGCAGGGCGGCATTCGGGCTGTGACCGTTGCGCGACAGCGCCGGAATTCCACCGGCTTTCCCTCGGCGAAACGTGCTCGCCGCCCGCACCAAGCGGGTACCTGCTACACGCGAAAGATACCGTGGCCGCTTCGTCCGGTTGGCGTCATACCAATCCCGCTTAACGAGTTAGGACCTGGGAGACCGAAAGCCGATAGCTGACAGCCCAAATCCGGCCTCGGTACTCTGGATCGGTTGCACGTCTGCTTCCGGATTTGGTATCACTCGTCTCCTTCGAGGGCGCGCAGCAGGGTATCGCGGCGGCCTCGGCTCAGGCTCAGCGTGGTCCCGTCAAGGAGGCGCACGCTGTAGTCGCCCCCCGACGCGGTGACAATCGCTTCGACGGCATCCAAGCGCACGATGGTCGAGCGGTGGATGCGGCAGAAGGCCCCCGGGTCCAGGCGCTGGTCCAGGTCGGCCAGCGAGGTCCGGATGGGGTACGGCGTCGGGGCCGTGTGGGTGTGCACGAGGGCGTACGAGCGGTCGGCCTCGATGTAGGCAACCTCCCCAACGGGGACGACCCTAACCTCCCCACGCAGGGTCACAAGTAGCCGACGCACGTACGCAGAGGCGCTGGCAGATGAAGTCGGCATAAAGCGTGGTTCGTTGGACCGAACGTGGGTGCAATTGGGGGGAGCGCTGGTGCAGATCAGGGAGAAGGCCCCATCGAGACCCGGCCATGCTTGCACTGATCTGGTTAATTTAGACTCGATCCACATAATACGCGAACCCCCGTGGTCCTCCTATCCAATTCGTTCAAGTCGTTCACGCAGACGCTCCGCGTGGCCGGGCTGCTGAGCCTCCTCGTTGGGGTGGCGGGTGCGCTGGGCGCTCCCCCGTCGTTCGGCCAGTCCGGATCGCCGTCGCAGTCCGACGAGACGGCGCGGCCAGAAGCCATGCCAGCAGACACGGTGCGCATGGCGTCGGTCGTAGTGACGGCGACGCGGACCGCGAAGGAGATCGAGGACGTGGCCGTGCCTGTCTCCGTAGTCAGCGCTGAGGAGATCGAGCGCCAGGGGGCCGTCCGGCTCGGCGACGTGCTCGCGGCCGTGCCCGGTCTCCACTTCTTCGACGACCACGGCACGGGGCTGCAGGTCCAGGGCTTCTCCCCGGAGTACACGCTCATCCTCATCGACGGGCAGCCTGTGATCGGCCGCACGGCAGGCACGCTCGACCTCGACCGGATCACGGTGCAGGGCGTCGAGCGCGTGGAACTGGTGCGCGGCCCGTCGTCGTCGCTCTACGGCAGCGAAGCGCTCGCGGGCGTGGTCAACATCATCACGGCGCAGCCGAGCAGCGGATGGAGCGGCGGGCTCAGCACACGGGCAGGCTCGTTCACCACCACCGATGTATCAGCCGACGTCAATGCGGGCTTCGACCGGGGCGGCGTGCGGCTGCTCGTCAACCGCTATGCATCCGAAGGCTACGACCTTGCCCCCGAGAGCTTTGGCAACACAGCCCCTGCGTTCCAGGACTGGACCGCTGACCTCCGCACCCGGTTCGACGTGAACGACCAGCTCCGGCTCCGGCTCGGCGTCCGCGCGACGACCCTCAACCAGGATGGTGCTTTCGCCATCGTTGACGACGGCGGCACACCAGACGACCTCAGCGACGACATCGAGACGCGCTACGACGACGTCGGCAAGCGCGTCGACTGGAGCGTTCACCCGGAGGCCGAATGGCGGTTCTCCGAGCGGTTCCGCCTCCGCACCACCCTCTTCGCATCGCGCTACCAGACGAAGACCCGCATCCGTAGCCAGACGGACGGCTCCCTTCTCTTCGGCGACGATTTCGATCAACGGCTCACCCGCGCCGAGACGCAGCTTGACGCTTTCTGGGGTCTGCGTCACCTTACCGTCTTCGGCGCGGGCCTCTCTGACGAGCGCCTCGGTGGCTCTCGCTACACGTTCAACGGCGAGCAGCCCGTTGCGCGGCAGGCATTTGCCTTCGCGCAGCACGAGTGGACGCCCTCGCGGCTGCTCGCCCTGAACGCGAGCGCCCGCTTCGACGCGCACAGCGACTACGCAGCGCAGCTTTCTCCCAAGCTGTCGGTGCTCGTTCGTCCCATCGAAGCGCTCCGGCTCCGCGCCAGCGTCGGCACCGGCTTCAAGGCCCCCGCCTTCCGGCAACTCTACCTCACCTTCACCAATACGGCGGCAGGCTACTCGGTCCTCGGTTCCGCGCGCCTCCGGGACGGGCTGCTGCAGTTCGTAGAGGACGGCATCGTCGCCGCGGAGAGCATCCCGAATCTTGATGGGATCGAGGAGATCCAGGCGGAGACGTCAGTCGCCTACAACGCCGGGGCGACGGTGGCCCCGTGGTCGTGGCTCTCGACCTCGGTGAACCTGTTCTACAACGACGTGGAGAACCTCATCGACACGCAGATCGTGGCGCAGAAGGTGGACGGCTCCCCGATTTTCGGCTACTACAACGTCGACGAGGTCTACACGCGCGGCCTCGAAACCGAGATGACGGTGCGGCCCCTCGTCCCCTTTGGATTCGACGACACCCACCACGTCGAGGTCGCGGTGGGTTACCAGTTCCTTCAGGCACGCGACCCGGCCGTCGTCGAGTCGCTCGAGCGCGGCGAGACGTTTGAGCGCCTGACGTTCCCCGAGGACGAGAGCGGCATCACCCGCGTCCTCGACCGACGGATCGACGCGAGTGACTATGCGGGCCTGCTCGGGCGCTCGCCCCACTCGGCGACGCTGCGCGCGACCTACCGTCACGACCCGTTCGACCTCGACGTGTCGGTGCGGGCCCGCCATCGTAGCCGCTACGGCTACATCGATCTCGACGGCAACGGCGTCGCCACGCTGGACAACGAGGTTGTGAACGGCGTGACCACGCTCGGCAGTGAGTTCATCGCCGGGCACACCATCGTGGACGCGACGCTGACGAAGGGCTTCACCGTAGGCTCGACGCTCACGACGCTGCAAGTCGGCATCGACAACCTCACCAATGTGACACGCGGGGCCTTTGTCCCCTCGCTGCCCGGCCGGCGGCTCTACGCCGTGCTGCGGCTCTCGCTCTGAGCTACCTCCTCCTGTTCCCGCTCGGAGCTACTTCCACCTTGTATCTGACCACGAACACGGACCCACTCATGCTGAACCGACTCTACCTTCTCGCTCTCTTCGCGGTGCCCGTGGCCCTAGTGGGCTGCGACTCCAGCGATTCGGACCCCATCCCGGACCCGGTGCCTGACCCGGTCATCGTGCCCATCCCGGCGCAGACTGCCACCGACATCGAGGCCGACCTCGCCGTCGCGTTTGGCCCGACAGGTCCCCAGGGGCGCGACCTCTACACGCTCTACGACCTCGACGCTGGTGAGATCGTGCTCTCCTCCAACGAGACCGACATGGCCGTCCGCGCTGCTGACTCTGCCTCGACGGCCTGGGACATCGGCTTCCGCTCCACGACGATCATCTTCAACGGTGGCATCAGCGGGCCCGGCCAAGGGAGCGCCCAACTCCTCGTCGATGGCTTCGAGGCGATCACCGAGGCCCCGGCTGACGGCTACCTCACCGACGGCACCAACGGCACGTGCCCGGAGATCCAGACACCTGGTGGTACGTTCCCTGGCCCGCCCCTCGCGGTCTGCACAGGCTCTGATAACGGCTGGTACAACTACAACCCAGGCCTGAACGTCGTCTCGCCGCTCCCGGGCCGTACCATCGTGCTCACGACTGGCGAAGGCAACTACGCCAAGGTGCGCGTCTTGAGCTACTACCTGGGCGCGCCCGCCCCGGAAGACCTCGACCCGTCTGAGGATCCGGGCCGCTACTACACCTTCGACTACGTGGTGCAGCCGGACGGCACGCGTAGCTTCGAGACCACCGTGGAGGGCTAGGCGATGCGTTCCACCTTACGCTGGACGAGCGTTCTCGCGATCCTCGTCATTCTCGCCGGGTGTGGTACCGCACCCGGCGAGCCCTCGTCTGAGGAACCGGATGCCTCTGCGGTACCCGTCGCCACGACCTCGGTAACGGGCACCGACGGCGTCGTCGTGGAGGCGCCCGACGCATCGCGGCTCGTGACGCTCGGCGGCCCCGTCACGGAGACCGTCTACGCGCTCGGCCTCGGCGACAACGTCGTGGGGGCGGACATCTCCAGTTCCTTCCCCGAGGACGTGCAGGAGAAGCCGCGCATGGGCTATTTCCGCCAGTCCTCCCCCGAAGGCATCCTCTCACTGGAACCCACGCTCGTGATCGCGCTCGACGGGCTCGGTCCGCCGACCGTGGCGGAGCAGGTCCGCGCGGCGGGCGTGCCGGTTCTCCTCGTGGAGGAGGCCGCGACGCTCGATGGCGCGCAGGAGCGCGTGCGCACGCTCGGCCAGGCGCTCGGCCGTCCCGACGAGGCCGCCGCCGTTCTTGACACGATGGCCGCCGGACTGGAACGTGCGGAGGCGGCACGGCCTGCCACGCCACCCAAGGCGCTCTTCATCTACGCGCGCGGCGCGGGGCTCGTCAGCGTCTCCGGTACGGGGACCGCAGCAGAAGTCGTGATGCAGCTCGCGGGGGCGGAGAATGCCGTCACGGCGTTCGAGGGCTTCCAGGCGCTCACGGCCGAGTCCGCCGTGGAAGCCGCGCCCGACGTGCTCGTGATCCCCGCGCGGGGTCTGGAAAGCATCGGCGGCGTCGACGGGCTGCTCGCGCAACCGGGCCTCGCGCAGACGCCCGCTGGCCAGAACCGCCGGGTGGTTGCCGTGGACGACGCGCTGCTGCTGGGGCTCGGTCCTCGCGTAGGCGAGGGCGTCCTCGAACTCGCGCAGGCTCTCACGGCGGCGACGGCCGACGCTCCGGCTGAGACCATCGACGTATGAGCCAGGCCTCCCTCTCGGTACTTCTCGACCGCCCCGCGCCCACCGGCGACGGGGCGGCTTCGTCGTTAGCGGGGGTGTCAGACCGAGACGAGAGCGCAGCGCCTGACCTGTCTGGTCCTGCAGAAGCAGACGCGGGGACAACGGAGGCGGCCTCTCCTACCAATAGCTCCGTCGCACAGGAGGCTGTCCCCGAGGTAAGCCGAGGGCGCTCCGTGTCGGGCCGGGCGCTGGCAGCGCTGGCCGTCGCGCTGGCCGTTGCCTTGGTCTTATCGCTCGGCATCGGGGCGGTGGGCATCGCGCCGGGGGCAGTGCTGGCGATCCTCGCGGACCGCGTCGGCCTCGGCCAGCTTGGTCTGGCGCTCCCGTGGGAATACACCGGGCAGCAGGCGCTCGTACTGACGGGTATTCGGCTGCCGCGCGTTCTGCTAGGCGTGGTGGTAGGCGCGGCGCTGGCGGTGAGCGGGGCGCTCATGCAGGGGCTCTTCCGCAACCCCCTCGCGGACCCCGGCCTCATCGGTGTGTCCAGCGGTGCTGCCCTCGGGGCCTCCACGATGATCGTGCTCGGTGGGTCCGTGCTCAGCGGCGTCGCTGCCGTGCTCGGCTTTTTCGGCGTGGCCTTCGGGGCGTTCGCGGGCGGCCTCGCAGTGACCGTGCTCGTCTACCGCATCGCCACGCGCGGGCGGCGCACCGACGTCGCGACGATGCTCCTGGCAGGGATCGCGCTCAACGCGCTCTGCGGCGCAGGCACGGGCGCGCTCGTGCTCTTCAGCGACGAGGGGCAGCTACGCAGCCTCACCTTCTGGACGCTCGGGAGCCTGGGCGGTGCGACTTGGCCGACCGTGCTGGCGGTGATCCCGTTCGTGGTCGTGCTGCTCGCTGCGGCCCCCCGCTTGGCGCGGGCGCTCAATGCGATGCTGCTTGGCGAGTCCGAGGCGCGGCACCTCGGCGTGCGCGTCGATCTTGTCAAGCGCCTCGTGATCGGGCTGGCCGCGCTGGCCGTGGGTGCCGTGACCGCCGTGAGTGGGCTGATCGGTTTCGTTGGCCTCGTGGTGCCGCATCTCGTCCGACTTGCGCTCGGTCCGGACCACCGGACGCTGCTGCCCGCGTCCGCTCTGCTGGGGGCTACCCTCCTCGTGGTGACCGATACGATTGCGCGCGTGGTCATCGAGCCCGCCGAGGTGCCCATCGGCATCCTGACGGCACTGGGAGGAGCACCGTTCTTCCTCGCACTTCTGCTCCACCGCCGCCGTGACTACGCGCTGTAGGGCCATGAACAGGCGCTTTGTTGAGCACGACCGGCCCGTTGATATGCGCTGATTTTTGGTACACTCCCCTCTGTGGACGCAAGCCCTGCGATCTGGGAGAGACCGCTTCGACGACATCGGCGTACTGATCCACAGGCACACGGACCCACTTCTTCCATGCTCGCGCTCGACACCGTACGCTACACTGTGGGCAAGGCCACGCTCGTCGAGAGCGTGTCCCTGGCGGTGGCCCCCGGCGAAGTGGTGGCGGTGGTGGGCGCAAACGGTGCCGGCAAGACGACGTTGCTCCGCCTCGCCAGCGGTGACCTGGCGCCGAGCGCAGGCACCGTCCGCCTCGACGGGCGCACACTGCGGAGCTATCCTCCCGACGGACTGGCCAGGCAGCGCGCCGTACTCCCGCAGAGCACGGCGCTCACCTTCGGGTTCACCGCGCGCGAGGTCGTGCTACTGGGCCGGACGCCGCACGCTGCTGGTCAGGCTCAGGACGACCATATCGCCGACCAAGCCCTGCACCTCGCGGGCGTGACGCACCTCGCCGAGCGGTCTTACCCCACCCTCTCCGGTGGCGAGCAGCAGCGCGTCCACTTCGCGCGGGCGCTCGCGCAGCTTTGGGAGAACCCGTCATCCGGAGCGCGGTACCTCCTTCTCGACGAGCCCACGGCGAGCCTCGACCCGGCCCACCAGCACGCGGTCCTGGGCGTCGCTCAGCGCTGTGCGGAGGCCGGGGTGGGCGTGCTGGCCGTGCTGCACAACCTCAACCTCGCTGCGTTCTACGCCGACCGCATCGCCGTCCTGCGCCGGGGGCACCTCGTGGCGCTCGGCCCGCCGCAGGCGGTGCTCACGCCCGAGACGATCCGTCACGCCTTCGGACTCGACGTGCTCGTGCAGACCCACCCCGTTGCCGGGTGCCCGCTCGTCATCGCCATGCCGGTAGGCCCGAGTTTGCCTACCGCGCCGCCCATGGGCGTGGCCCACCAGAACGGCCAGGCGAGCGCCCCGCTGGGGTGACGCCTGTTGCGCCTGTCCCTCTCTCAACGACGTGCCTTTCTCTTCCTGAACCTATGGATATCTACCGCACTACCTTCCTCGCAGCGGGCCTGCTCGTTGCAGCAGGCGTGATCGCCTACGTCGTCACTAGCACGAGCAGCGTGACCGCACTCATCCCAGCCTTTCTCGGCATCGCCATCGGCGGGCTCGGCGCGCTGGCGAAAGCCAAGCCCACGCTCGCGAAACACGCCATGCACGGCGTTGCCGTCGTGGCACTGCTGGGTGCGTTGGGCAGCCTGGGGCGCGTCGTACCCGCGCTCACGGGTGGCGAGATCGCGCTCCCCGTCGCGTTCGCGGCGCAGACGCTCACCGCGGTGCTGTGCGTCTGGCTGATCGTGGCCGCCGTCCGGCACTTCCGCGCCACGCGCCGCGCGCGCACGACCTGAAACCACGCCCGCCTCGCCGTCCGCCCTCCGACAGATCGCTCCTTACCCATCCCACGCTCTCGCGCTGACCCATGCCTGACTCGACCCTTGCTCCCACTGGTGCTGTCGCCGCGCCCCGTCACACCGACCTCGCCGCCCGCTGGGCTGCCTATCGGGCCGAGCACCCCAGCGCCCGCATCCGCAACGCGGCAGCCGACCTCGGCGTGAGCGAAGCCGACCTCCTCGCCACGAACCTTGGCCAGGACGACCTGAGCGCTGTCCACACGGTCCGCCTCGAGGGCGACTGGGGGGCGATGCTCCGGGAGATCGAGACGTTCGGGACGGTCATGGCACTCACCCGGAACGACGCCTGCGTCCACGAGAAGCACGGTGTCTACGGCAACGTGGAGACGTTCGAGAGCCACGGGATGGGCATGGTGCAGAGCGAGCACATCGATCTGCGGCTCTTCCTCCGGCGCTGGCGCTACGGGTTCGCCACCGCCACGCCGTTCGACGGAGCCAAAGACGGCCTCCGTCGCAGCCTCCAGTTTTTCGACGAGCACGGCACGGCCGCCCACAAGGTCTTCCTGACACGCAAGAGCGACGTCGGTGCCTACGAGCAGTTCGTCGAGACGTACCGCCGCGACCTGCAGGAGCCACCCGTGGTGGAGCCGATGCCCGCCCCCACCACAGAAACCCCGGATGCCGAGATCGACCAGGCGGCCTTTCTGCAGGCTTGGGCCGAGTTGAAGGACCCGCACGACTTCTTCCCGCTCCTCATGAAGTACCGCGTCAGCCGCACCCAGGCTCTCCGCCTCGCCGAGGGCACCTTCGCTGACCGGGTGGCGCTGGACAGCCCCCGGAAGACACTGCAGGGTGCCGCCGAGACCGCGACCCCGATCATGGTGTTCGTCGGTAACCGGGGGTGCATCCAGATCCACACGGGCCTCGTGAAGAAGCTCAAGGAGTACGGCCCCTGGTACAACGTCCTCGATCCGGGCTTCAAC
>JBCCRG010000138.1:0-8678 GCA_039208155.1 Bacteroidota bacterium
CGCTAGACAACTACACGCGCGGTCAAGTCAACGCGCTTCAGCTGTACCAATTCGACCAGCTGACGCAAAACCTCGCCAATCCGGTACGGCCCTCCCAAATGGCCGGGTTCTATCTCGGCCGCTTCGCGAGCGACGATCGGGAGGAGGATGCCATCCTCGGCATCTTCTCCCCCAAAGGGGGCCATGCCGTCGTGCCCTATCGCCTAACGAATCGCGGCAGCGGGATCTATGATCTCCACGTCTACGACCCCAATTTCTCTCGAAGCAACGACCGCGTCCTGACGATCGACACCGTCAACGAGACGTACGGCTACGCTTCTGGGCCAAACGTGTACACGGGGCCTCCTGCTATCCTCTTTGGAGACAACCCTACCATTGATCGGGTGGCCGTTCCTGAATTCCGATACTACCCGAGGCCTCTCGCGGACGATGCCCCACCGGAGCAGGGCGGAGCCGGTCTGTTCGCCCGTCCCCGCGCGGCCGCCTACACGCTGACCGCCTCCGACGGCTCGACGATCCGCTATGCCGACACCACCGCCACGGTTGGCATCGACGGAGCCGAGGCGCGCTACGAACTGACAGGGTACCCGACGGCCCCTCATGGCTATCGCCTACCCACAGATGCCTACACGCTTGCGTTCGATGACACGGCCCCCGGCGACGGCGTGCTCATCCGCCGCGGCAACGAGTACCTCGGCTTCGCGGTGTCCGATGAGGACGACGGAGGACAGGCCCGACAGCAGGCGGGCGCGTTCATCGTTGACCTGAATGCGGCGGGTAGGCTTGCGGTGCAGGCAAGCGACGAACAGACGGGCGTCTCGGTCAGGTTAGAATCCCTCGCGCTGATGGCCGAGGACGTGGAGCGAAGCTTCCGCCTTGACAACCTACTCTTGCCTGGAGGAACTACCGTATCGACCACGCTCAGCCCGGATTCCTCCGCGCTACGCATAGAAGCACCGGCAACTGCGACAACGTATCGGTTGGTGCTGACCCACAGTAAACCGGGCGCGTCCGGCTTCTTCCTCTACGACGAGGTGACGCTTGACGGGGGAGCCATTCACACAGTGCGTCCCCCGTGGGGGCGTCTCGCGACGGCCCCCGTGCTTGTTGAGGTGGATCGAGACGGGAACGGTACCATCGACGAGACGCGCGAACTAGCCAACCAAGTCGCCGTGGACCGGGAGCAAGACGACCCGACAGCGCTGCTTCCAGCCGTATTCGCGCTGAGCGTATACCCCAACCCGACCGCGACAGCCGCGACGGTCGAGATCGCGCTGCCGGAAGCGGCCGAGGTCAAAGCTGGCGTGTTCGACCTCCTTGGACGACGTGTGGCGGTGCTGCATGACGGTACGCTCGCGGCCGGCGCGCACGCGCTTCGGTTCGACGCAGCGCGCCTGCCGTCCGGACTCTACGTGGTGCACGCCACGACGCCGGAGGCCACGCTCACGCAGCGGCTCACTCTCGTGCGCTGAGGCGTATCGACGACGGTGCTCAGCAGCCCTCCTCGCGGATTGAGGCTAAGTTGGGGTGTGCCGAGGCGGGCGTGGCAGCGAGCCAGGCTACCCAACCGCGCTCGACCTCCGCGACGGAGCGCTGGTAGACTACCTCGAACGTCGCGGTCCCTCCAGTCCATAGCTCGCGAAGAGGCTCCAGCCCATACACTTCGAGGAGGTAGGCCACCGCCGATCCAGAGAGGAGATACGTGTCCAGGTCGTCGTGGCTGTAGAAGTTGTGCAGGAGCGTGTCGAGCGCCAAGCCCTCATCCGCAGCGAGCATCGCAGCGGCCGTGGCGCGCACGCTGGCACCCTGGCAAGTGTTGCCGAGGGCCGTGGCGAGGCCCTCCCGCAGCCAGGTCTCCTGCCGCCAAGCCGCCGCGCTTGTCGGAGTGCCGATTTGGCCCCAATGGTGGACCGTGATAGCATGGGCGAGTTCGTGCCGGTCTACCGGTTCTGGGTGCTCCTCGTTAACCACCAGCGCTACCGTAGGGGAAGCGGGGTCGGCAATCCCGAGGACCCCGTGTTCCTGGCCGGTCAGGAGAGCCATCTCTTCGCGGCTGCTCACGTAGAACACCCGCACGTGCACCTGCGGAGCTTCCTGGAGCGCGTCCAGGACGTAGTCGTAGGCCTGCTCGGTCCGCTCAAAGAGCGCCGCGGCGCGTTGGTCGGCGTAGCTCCCCCGTTGCGTGTAGATCGTGATGGTGTCGCCCGTGAGCGCCTGCCAGGTGAACGCGGGGGTCTCCAACGCACGGAGCGCCAGGCCCGTGGGCGGGGCGGGCGCGATCCGAACAGGACCACGCGTGCAGCCAGCCACTACGACGAGCAAGACGGGCAGCAAGCACTTCATGAGCCTTCAAGACTGGACAACCGCGACAGTGACGAAAAGCACGCGCGTTCGCCCAGGTGGGTCAAGCCGTCTCCATCTCGACGCCGAGGTGGCGGAGGGCGCTCTCGAAGAGCGGCCGGCCGTCGGCGCGGCCGAGCAGCGGGTCGCAGTGGCGCTCCGGGTGCGGCATCATGCCGAGCACGTTGCCCTCCGCGTTGACGATGCCCGCGATGTTGCGGGCGGAGCCGTTCGGGTTGGCCTCCGGCGTGATCTCGCCGTCGGGCGTGCTGTAGCGGAAGACGACGCGGCCCTCGCGCCCCAACGCGTCGAGCGTGGCGTCGTCGGCGACGTAGTTGCCGTCGCCGTGCGCGACGGGGATCATCAGCACATCGCCCTCGTCGAGCGTGTTCGTAAACGGCGTGGCGGCGTTTTCGACGCGGAGGTGGACGTCCTTGCAGACGAACCGCAGCGAGGCGTTGCGCATGAGCGCGCCCGGCAGCAGGCCCGCCTCGCAGAGCACCTGGAAGCCGTTGCACACGCCGAGCACGAGGCCGCCGTCGTTGGCGAAGCGGACCACGTCTTTCATGACGGGACTGAAGCGCGCGATGGCGCCCGAGCGGAGGTAGTCGCCGTAGGAGAACCCGCCCGGCACGATCACGAGGTCGGCGTCCCCCACGGACGCCTCCTTGTGCCAGACGAAGCGGGCGTCCTGCCCGAAGATGTGCTTCGCAGCATGGTAGGCATCGTGGTCGCAGTTGGACCCGGGGAAGACGAGGACGGCGACGGAGGCGGGCATGGGGTGCGGACTTCGTCCGGTGTGGACGTGTGGACGTGTGAAGGTGTGGAGGTAAGTTACGCGCCTACGTTGTTGCACACGGTTGCTAGCCGACTTCACGTTCACACGTCCATACCTCCACACCTCTCATGATCCCCCGCGCGCTCTTTCGGAAGATTCGCCGCATCGAAGTGCGGACGAAGGGGCTTGTGCACGACGTGTTCGGCGGGGAGTACCACTCCGCGTTCAAGGGCCGCGGCATCGAGTTCGCCGAGGTGCGGCCCTACCAGATCGGCGATGACATCCGCACCATCGACTGGAACGTGTCCGCGCGGACGGGCGAGACGCACGTGAAGGTCTACGAGGAGGAGCGCGAGCAGACGCTCATCCTGGCCGTCGACGTGTCCGGCTCAGGCGACTTCGGCTCCGTCGGGCGCGCCAAGCGCGAGATCGCCGCCGAGGTGTGCGCGGTGCTTGGCTTCTCGGCGCTCCAGAACAGCGACAAGGTGGGCTTGCTCCTGTTCTCCGACCACGTCGAGCGGTTCATCCCGCCGAAGAAGGGCCGCCAGCACGTCCTCCGGCTCGTCCGCGACCTCTTCGTCCACGAGCCGCAGGCGCGCGGCACCGACCTCCGCCCCGCGCTCGACCACCTCCTGCACGCGCTCCGCCGCCGCGCCATCGTGCTGCTGCTGAGCGACTTCCTGCTGCCCCCCGGTCTCCACGAGCCAACGAGTCGGGCTCTGCGGACCGTCAGCAAGAAGCACGACCTCGTGGCCGTCCACCTCCGCGACCCGCGCGAGGGCAAGTTGCCGAACGTGGGCCTGCTCACGCTCACCGATGCTGAGACGGGCCAGCCCGTCACCATCGACACGCGGAGCCGCCGGGCGCGGGCGCGCTTTGCCGAGCAGGCCGCGAGCCGCCAGGCCCGCATCGCTGCGACGCTGCGACGCGCTCGCATCGACACCGTCGAGGTGGCGACGGACGCGGACTACGTGGAGCCGCTCGTGGCGTTTTTCCGGCGCAGGAATCGGGAGCGATGAGGGGAGGCTACTGGTTGTTGGCTGTTGGCTGTTGGCTGGCACTCCCTGTGGCAGCGCAGCAGGTGCGGGTGACGGTGCCAGCCGACAGCGTGGCGGTGGGCGAGCGATTCGAGATCGGCGTGGCGGTGGAGCACGGACGCTCGACGCGGGTGGCGTTTCCGGACGTGCCGCCGCCGGAACAGGCGGGCGTCGATCCGAGCGCGGTCTTTGGCGATGCCGAGTTGATCGCGGCGCGGCGCTTCCCCCCGACCGATACGCCCAGCGGCGCGCGCGTCGACAGCGTCGTGTTCACGGCTACGACCTTCGCGCTCGACGCCGCGCGCCTCGGGCCCATCCCGGTAGCGCTCGTGGCGGGCACCGGAGCCGCCGCCGACACCGTCGCGCTCGACGTGCCGACGCGGGTGCTCCCGGTGCGCTCGGTGGTGCCGGACAGCCTCACGACGCCCCTGCCGCTGGAGCCGCCGCTCGGCTTCCCGGAGCCGCTGCCGCTGTGGGTCGCGCTCGTCATTGTGATGCTGCTAGTGGGGCTCGCCCTGTGGCTCTGGCGGACGCGCCGCCGGGGGACTGGCCTGCCTGCTCCCATATTGCCCCCGCGCGAGGAGGCCCTCGTCCGCCTCGATGCGCTGGCCGTGCCGGACCGGTCTGCACCGGACGCGGTCCCGACCTACTACGCCGCCCTCGCCGACACGCTGCGGACCTACCTCGCCCGCGCGCTCACCGTCCCTGCGCACGAGCAGACCACCCGGGAACTGCTCCACACGCTGGAAACATACCCCGACATGGACGAGGGGACTCGCGTTCGCCTCGGCGCAGTCCTCCGCCGCGCCGACCTCGCGAAGTTCGCCCGCGTCACGCCCGACGCCGAGACGCAGGATGCCGACCGAGCAACCGTGCGGGCAGGCGTCGAGACGGTAGCGGCCCAGATCGACGCGCGGCTGAATGCGGAAGCAGCGGAGGGCGAGCCGAAGACGACAGAATCGCAGACCGAGGCAGGGCCACGCCATCCGGCGTAGCTACACCCCACCCACGCTGACGCTCATCTTGGCGAGCAGACGCACCAGCGTCGCGCGCTCGTTGGCATCGAGCGGAGCGAGCATCTCGGCGGCGGTCTGCCGGTAGATCACGTCCTCCTGGTCGTAGACCTGCGTGCCTGCCTCGGTGAGCGCTGCAAGCCACACGCGTCGGTCGGCCTCGCTGCGCTGCCGTTCGACAAGTTCCGCTTCTTCGAGCCGGTCGATGATGGGGGTGACGGCGCTCTGCCGGATGCCGAGACGCTCGGCGAGGTCGCCCATCCGGACGGCTCCCTCCAGCCCCAGCACGCCGATCGCGAGGAGGTCCTGCTTGCCCAGCGTGGCGTGGGCCGCGCCGTGTGCCGCCGCGATGGCCGTGAAGCGACCGCCGAGGCGTCGCAGCGCCGCCGTGAACGCGTCGAGCGTGGCGGGGTCGATGCCCGCGGCGAGGTCGGAAGGGGAGGGGGTAGACACGGACACGACAGTGGGCGAAGAGGCGTCCCTCCCAAGCGTTGAGGCCAGAGGACGTTCCCATTCTTTTATTTCGATAATTGAAACATCCGAAATATGGATAGGTTCGAGGGGCGCAACTCATCCGTTCGACACCGACCCAACTACCATGTCCACTCCCGTCACCGACGCGCCTGTCCTCCTCTCCGGCCTGACCGGTTACATCGGCTCCTACATCGCCGCCGGCCTGCTCAACCGCGGCTACGCCGTGCGCGGCACGATGCGCAACGCGGCCAAGTTCGAGCGCGTCCGCGCCGCCCTCGCCGAGCACGCGCCCGTGGAGAAGCTCACCGTTGCCGAGGCCGACCTCCTCGACGCAGATGCCTGGCACCGCGCGATGGAGGGCGTGACTCACGTGCAGCACGTCGCCTCGCCCTTCTTCGCCGCGCAGCCCGACGACCCTGACGAGATGGTCGTGCCCGCGCGCGAGGGGACCCTCAATGTGCTCCGCGCGGCCACCGAGGCAGGCGTGCAACGCGTCGTGCTCACGTCGTCGTTCGTGGCGGTCGGCTACGGTGTGACCGCGCCGCCGACGCAGCCCTTCACGGAGGAGCGCTGGACCGACACCACCATCGCGGACGACGTGAACCCCTACATCCTCAGCAAGACCATCGCCGAGCGGGCGGCGTGGGACTACGTCCGCGCCACGCCAGGAGCTCCCGAACTGGCCACCGTCAACCCGAGCCTCGTGCTCGGGCCGCTGATGACGGATAACGCGAGCGCCTCGCACGTCGTCCTGCAGAAGATGATGAAGGGCGAGATGCCAGGCGTGCCGAAGTTCGGCTTCGAGATCGTGGACGTGCGCGACGTATCCGACCTCCACATCCGCGCGATGGAGGCCCCGGAGGCGGCGGGCGAACGCTACCTCGCCGCGGCAGGCCACCGGACGTTCAAGCAGGTGGCTGCCCATATTCGTGAGGCGGCCCCGGCCTATCGCAAGAAGCTGCCGAAGTTCGAGCTCCCTGACTTCGGGATGCGGCTCTTCGCGCTGTTCGATGCGGAGGCCCGCGGTGCGCTCAACGAACTCGGCAAGCACCGGACGGCCTCGAACGCGAAGGCCCGCACCCAACTCGGCTGGGCCCCGCGCTCCCCGGACGACGCCATCGCAGCGAGCACACGCGACTTGATCGCCCACGGGCTCGTGTGAGGTTGGGCTGTCAGCTATGGGCTGTAGGCTTTCGGGCTGTGCCGTCGCGGTCCATGAAGTGGATCGATGGACGCCAGCGCGCGACCCTGAGGAGCCCCGCGTGCGCTGCCGCGTTGTGCGAGGGCACCTCCGTCGAATTTGCCCGTCCCCCATGTCTGCCACGTCCCCTCGTCTCGCCATCATCGGCGCGGGCGCGTCCGGCCTCGCCGCCGCCTACGTCCTCCGCGATACGCCGCTCGCCGTCACTGTCTTCGAGAAAAGCCGGGGGCCGACGGGGCGGGCGGCCACACGCGGGCGGCACGGCGTCCGCTACGACCACGGGGCGAATTACGCCAAGCCCGACCGCGATTCCTGGGCGCATCGCCTCCTCCGCGACGCGCTGCCTGCTGACGACCTCGTGGAGATCGCGAACCCGGTCTGGCCGTTCGACGCCGACGGCGTGCCGCACCCCGAGGACGCGCACGACGACGATGCGCCGAAGCTGACCTATCGCGACGGTCTCTCGCGCCTCGGCAAGCGCCTCGCCGACGCCGCGGGCGTCGAGATCCGTACCGAGACGCGCGTCGCTCGCCTGGAGCGCACGGCCGAGGGCTGGCACCTCGTTGATGCCGACGACGCAAGCCTCGGCACGTTCGACGCCGTTCTGCTCACCCCGCCGGGACCTCAGACGCGCGACCTCCTCGCAGCAAGCGACCTCGGCCCTGACGACCTGCGCGACCGCCTCACGACGGCACTCGACCAGGCCGCCTACACGTCGCAATTTGCCCTCGTGCTCGGCTTCGACGGAGCGCTGGACCGTCCTGCGCACGACGGCGCGACGCCCTACGGTCTGGTCGATACGAGCCGGTCCTATCCGGTCGCCTGGCTCTCCTTCGAGCACGACAAGCCGGGCCACGTGCCCGACGACCAGGCGGTGCTCGTAGCGCAGATGAGCGATGCCTGGACGCGCGCGCACTACGACGCCGACCGCGCTGCGCTCCTCGACCTCGCCCGCCCGCACATCGAGCGGCTCCTGGGCACAGCGCTTCCCGAACCTGCGTGGTTCGACACGCAGCGCTGGCGCTACGCGCTTCCCACCGCAGCGGCCGATGCCGACGCGCTCGCAGCGGGCGCCGCGCACGGGCTGTTCTTCGCCGGCGACTACCTCGTCGGGCAAGGCCGCGTGCACCGCGCTCTCGAAACGGGCCGCGACGCCGCGGAGCAGATCCGAGCGCAAATGGCACGCGCCGTCTGACGAGCACCGATCCGTGGGTGCCGGGCGACGTACGTCCTCAGCGGCCGGTCTTTACCTCGTAGAGGGCGCGGTTCTTCACGGCGTCGCCGAACACGCTCAGGCTTGCGTTGAGGCAGACGAGTGCGAAGGTGCCATGCCAGAAGTAGGGCTGCCCCTTCTCCCGCTTGACAGAGGCGCGGGCCACGGCACTCGCGCCTAGGCCGACGCCGAGGAGCCCGAGCGGGGCCATCCAGAGCCACTTCTTCTTGTGGTGCTCGGCGTAGGGGGGCTGGCGCTTGGCGGCAGGGATCGAGTAGGGGGCGGTCATCGGCGGTATGGAGGTCGGGTCAAATGAGCGAAGGGAACGTCAGGGAGAGAACCGGTAGGAGGCGCGCGGGTTGCCAGCATCCGTGTGCGATTCTGCCCGGTTCGTTTCCCGCTCGTTCGTAGAAACTATGCCTCCGCCCGCTTCGCCCTCCGCCGATACGCCGCGCCTCGCTGACCTACGCGAGGAGTACACCCAGGCACGCCTCACCGCAGCCGGGCTCGACAGCGACCCCATCGTGCTCTTCCGCGCCTGGCTCGACGACGCCATCAACGCGGGCGTGACCGAGCCGAACGCGATGACGCTCGCCACCGTCACCGCGGACGGGCACCCGAC
>JBCCRG010000139.1:0-8582 GCA_039208155.1 Bacteroidota bacterium
CAGACGTGGATCGTCCCAATCTCTTCCTCGCGTGTAAGCTGGCGATTACCGCTATGCGATCCCTCTGTTATGTCTTACCACACCGAGCATAGCCGACGCATATGCTCGCGCACCCTGCTTTCGCCAATGCCCTGCAGGAAGGACGTCAGCGGGAAGCGTGCCGTCCGTTACCGAGACGCGCCGTCACCCTGTACCTCGAGCGTGGAGAGCCGCGTGCGGTCGAGGACAAGCCGCGTCACGTCGGGGCGGCTGTAGTGCCCCGCTGCGTCGAAGTTCTGTCGTTCGGCACGCACCACGGCCGCGTCGATCTCGGCGGTCCACACGCCTTCCTCGGCAGGCAGCGGCGCGACCACCCACGAGCCGTCCGGTGCGGCCAAGCATGAGCCGCCGTCGGTCATCGCCTCAGGCAACGCCGCGACTACCTCGTCGTAGTGCGGCATGGTCGCGGTGAGATCGCTCGGGCGGTAGAGGCCGGATACGGAAAGCACGTACGAGCGTCCCTCCTTCGCGAGGAAGGGCGTGATGTCGTACGTGTTGCGTGTGCTGCCCGGCCACACCGCTACGTGCAGCGTCTCGCCCTGCGCGTAGAGCGCGACGCGCGGCAGCGGCATCCAGTTCTCCCAGCAGTTGAGCCCGCCGACCGTGAACGGACCGAGCCGGTGCGTCCTCAGCCCGTGCCCATCACCCTGCGCCCACACGAGCCGCTCCTCATGCGTCGGCCGCAGCTTGCGGTGGACCGACTGCACCATGCCGGTCGCGTCGATGTAGACGAGCGAGCAGAACAGGCTGTGCCCCCGCCGCTCTCGCTCGATGCAGCCGAGGTAGACGGCGATCCCGCGCTCCCGGCACAGCGCACACAACGCGTCGAGGTGCCCTGCTGAAATGTCCACCGCCTGATCGACGTAGTGCCCGTAGAGCGCCTTCTGGAGCGGGTCGTTGAAGGCCGCGCCGCCGGTGAAGTCCACCCACGCTGGATACCCTGGCACGAGCGCCTCGCCGAACGCCACGAGCGCCGCGCCCCGGTCGGCCGCTTCGGCAGTGGCGTCGCGCACCTTCGCGAGCGTAGCGTCGCGGTCGAGCCACACAGGGGCGAGTTGGGCGAGGGCGACGGTGAGAGTGTCGGGCATAGCAGTGGAGGCCAGGGCAAGGACGTACGGAGCACGAAGGTAGCGGACGCAGCCACACGCACACAGTGGGGCTGCGGACACGTCCAGGCTGCGGGTACCTCCAGGCTGCGGGGGGCTCTCCCCTGTCCGCCGCCGCATCGCCGCTTGCCTCAGAATAGCCGCCGGCGCTTGTTGAGGTAGGCCGTCAGCGCCACGTCGTACGGCTGCGCGGTGTCGAGCTCCACGAAGTCGATGCGTTGCTCGCGGCAGCGGCGGCGGAAGCGCTCGGCGAACGCTGCGACAGCCTCGGTGTAGCTGGCGCGGAGTTGCGCGGGCTGCACGGTCATCGTCTCGCCGGTTTCCAGGTCGCGCATCACGAGCGGCACGTCGGGGAAGGCGAACTGGCGCTCGGTGGCAGCGTCGAGCACGTGGAAGACGAGCACCTCGTGGCCCCGGTAGCGGAGGTGCTGGAGGGCCTTCAGCAGCACATCGTGCGCGGCGACGTTCTCGAAGAGGTCGGTGATGACCACCACGAGCGCTCGCCGCCCGATGCGCTCGGCGACCTCGTGGAGCGCCGCTGCTACGGCCGTCTTGGGGGTCGCGTCCCTACGGGCCGCGCTGTCCTCCGTGAAGCCGCCGAGTGTGGCGAGGAGGCCGCGCACGTGGCCCATCGTGGAGCGCGGCGGCAGGAGCGTGTGGACCGTCTCGTCGAAGCCGACGAGGCCGGTCGCGTCCCGCTGGCGCGCCATGAGGTAGTGCAGCCCGGCGGCGAGATAGGCCCCGTAGTCGAGCTTGCGCAGCGCGCCCTCGCCCTGGTACCGCATCGACGCGCTCGTGTCGAGCACGACGTAATGCCGCAGGTTGGTCTCTTCCTCGTACTGCTTGACGTAGTAGCGGTCCGACTTCGCGTAGACCTTCCAGTCGATGTGCCGCAGTTCGTCGCCCGCGTTGTAGGGGCGGTGCTCCGCAAACTCGACGGAGAAGCCGTGGTACGGGCTCTTGTGCAGGCCCGTGATGAAGCCCTCAACAATCAGGCGCGCGCGCAACTCCATGGAGTCGAGTTGCGAGAGAACGTCGGGGCGGAGGTAGCGGGCAGCGGCGAGCCCAGAAGACGCAGCGGGCACAGGTAAGGGGGTCACGGAGGAGACGTACGGTCCTCCGTAACGAGCCGGGTGGCCCCAATAGTTTCCGCGCGAGCGTCGCGGCCCAGCAGCAGCGCGTCGTCAGGCAGCAAGCGAGACGACGCCCGTGTCACCGTCGCCCCCGATCATGTCGAGGTGGATCGACTCGACGCCGAGGTCGTCGTCGTGGTCGGGGCGGCTGTGAGCGGGGAGCGAGGAGGAAGCGGAGACCGAGTCGGAGGCGTCCGCTTCGTCGCTGGCGAGTAGCAAGTAGAGATCGAACACGAGGAGGGAGCGTGTTGCGGAGGATGCGCGGGTGAGTGTGCTGGCAGCGAGGGAGCGTTCTACCAGGCGCATACGTGACCGCGAAAGGATCACGTGGCGAGAAGAAACCGAAAGAGCAGGCGTCTGGTCAACTCTCGCGCGCGCATTTTTTTCTTCCGTAAAAGTGGAAAAACCTATAGCTAGCGCAAGCGATGGCAGCCCCAAGCTGCCCTGTTCTTAGGCAAGCGCGTCTCCCAGTAGGCTCGCCGGATCAATAGGCGGGCAAGGTGTCTCGGTATTGTGACATCTGCATGCATCCAAAACGACCAAGAGTACGCCCTGTCCCACGATAGTGGTAAGACCTCGCGCAGAACTCCTGCTTACCCACTGCGCTGGTAGACCCAAAGCGTGTGGATAAAAAAAGCGCGGCACCCCCACAGGAGGAGGTGCCGCGCTGAAATTCAGGGCGTTGCCCCGGGTATCGCAGCTCTAGTTCATCGGGGGAAGCAGCACCGCGTCGATCACGTGGATAACGCCGTTGGACGCGTCCACGTCAACCGCCTGGATGTTGGCATCGGCCGTCCCGTCCCCGTCCGTGTCGATGCCGAAGCCGCTCGCGGCCTCTGCCGACGCGACGACGGTGAAGGTCGCGCCGCCGTTCTGCGTCGTGAGTTCGAGCCCATCGGAGAGCGCACTCGAGAACGCCTCGAAGTCGAGGACGTGGTAGAGCAGCACGTTCCGGAGCGCGTTGCCCGTGGGGACCTCCTCCAACTCCGCGAAGGCCTCGTTGATGGGAGCGAAGACCGTGAACGACCCGTCTTGCGCGAGCGTCTCGTCGAGATTCACAGCACCGAGCGCGTTCACGAGCTCCTTGAAGTTGGCGTTCCGCACCGCGATGTCCGTGATGGTCTGCGCCGAGGAGGGCAGTAGCACCTGATCGATCACGTGCACGATGCCATTCGAAGCCGTGATGTCGGTAGCAATGATGTTCGCGTCTGCATCGCCATCACCGTCGGTGTCGATGCCAAAGCCGCTGGGCGACTCGCTCGTAGCGACCACCGTCCACATGAGCATGTTCGCCGTCTCGAGCATCAGCCCGTCCTGAAGGGCGCTGGAGGCCGCCTCGATGCCGAGGACGTGGAAGAACAGGACCGTCTCGAGCGTTGCCTTGTTCTCGGGCTCAAGGAGCCGGTCGAGTTCGCCCTCGGGCAGCGCCGCGAAGGCGTCGTCGGTCGGGGCGAATACGGTGAACGGACCAGGCTGCGCGAGATCGTCGGCAAGCTCCGCCGCCTTGAGCGCCGTCACGAGCGTCTCCAGGTCAGGATTCGACTGCGCGAGCTCCACGATGTTCGGCGTGGCGGCTGCGGCTGGCGGAAGCAGCACCGCATCGATGAGGTGCACGACGCCGTTGCCTGCGGCGTTGTCCACGGACGTGATGTTGGCATCGGCCGCGCCATCGCCGTCGGTGTCGATGCCGAAGCCGACCGGCGAGTTCATGCTGGCAACGATCGTGAAGATCGCTCCATTGTTCGCTGTCGTGAGCTCGAGGCCATCGGAGAGTGCGCCTGACAGGGCCTCCGTGTTGAGCACGTGGTAGAGCAGAATCCCTGCCAGCTCGTCCTTGTTCTCAGGCTCAAGCAGGCGGTCGAGTTCGCCATCAGGCAGGTTGGCAAAGGCGTCGTCGGTGGGCGCGAAGACCGTGAACGGGCCGTCCCCTCTCAGCGTCTCGACAAGGTCGGCGGCGCCAAGCGCGGTGACGAGGGTCTCAAGGTCGGCGCTACCCTGGGCCACCTGAACAATGTCAGGGGTGGCTGCTGGCGGCGCGTCGTCGCCGCCATCGGAGTCGCAGGCGCTGAGCAGCACGGCGAGCGCCAGCACGAGCGCGGCGGGAAGTCGGAGGAATGGCATGGTCGGAAGGGAATGGATAGGAGACAAAAGAAGGGCGAAAACGGAAGGCGACAAGGTTCGTGCCGTCCGATTCGGGTGAGGTGCATCTGACATACCCGCCGCCTGGCTCGCACAACTATTACCCCGACCACCTCCATCTGAATTCCACAGGCCCTGCCCTCCCTACGAGCGCTCCAGACACAGGCCCGTTCGGCGCTGGACCTCCCCGGACACGCAGCGGGGACGAGCAGCGGGGCTGAGCGGCCAGCCCCGACGCAGCACGGGCGGCGAGCCGAAGCCCGCCGCCCGTGCAGGACGTGGTTGGAGTCGAGATGCTAGGCCAGTTCCAGCGTGAGCGCCGTGCCGCCGCCGGTGCCGTGGCAGATGCTCGCGAGGCCCGTCTGGCCATCGTGTTGCCGCAGCGCATGGATGAGCGTCACGATGATGCGCGCGCCCGAGCAGCCGATGGGGTGGCCGAGCGAGATCGCGCCGCCGTGAACGTTGAGCTTGTCGTACGACACACCGAGCTTGCGGTTGAAGAGCACGGAGTTGATCGCGAACGCCTCGTTGTTCTCGACGAGGTCGACGTCGCCCATCTCCAGCCCGGTCTTCTTGAACACGTTCTTGACCGCCGGGACGGGGGCCTCGGGGAAGCGCCACGGTTCGCCCGCGGCCCACGCGAAGCCGGTGATCTTGGCGAGGGGCGTGAGGCCGTGCGCCTTCACGGCGTCCTCGCTGGCGAGCAGCAGCACGGCGGCTCCGTCGGAGATCTGCGACGAGTTGCCTGCCGTGAGTACGCCCTCCTTGCGGAACGCGGTACGGAGCCCGGCGAGCGACTCCATCGTCGTCTCGGCGCGGATGCCCTCGTCGGCGGTGAGCGTCTTCGTGTCGCGGCGCACGCGGTAGTCGACGCCCACGATCTCGTCGGCGAAGCGGCCCGCCTCGGTGGCCTCAGCCGCGCGGCGGTTCGACATCTCGGCCACGGTGTCAAGCTCCTCGCGCGTCACGCTCTCGGCCTCGGCGAGCTGCTCGGTCTGCTCGCCCATCGGCTCGCCCGTCTCCGGATCGGAGAGGCCGTCGCGGAACATCACGTCCTGGAACTGATTGCCGCCGCCCATGAGGAACTTGTAGCCCCAGCGCGCGCCCTGGTCGAGCACGTAGCCCGCGCTCGACATCGACTCGGTGCCGCCGGTGAGCACAAGGTCGGCGTCGCCGGCCTGGATCATGTACGCGCCGTTCATGGCGGCCATCATGCCCGAGGAGCAGACCATGTCGATGGCCTGCGCGTCGACAGATTTCGGGATCCCGGCCTTGAAGGCGGCCTGGCGCGGGACGAGCTGGCCGTGCCCGGCGCGGAGCACGTTGCCCATCGAGATGAAGTCAAGCGCCTCGCCGTCGACGCCGGACGTGTCGAGCGCGGCTTTCATGACGGGGGCGGCGATGTCGGCGGGGCCCATACCCTTGAACGCGCCGCCGAAGCGGCCAATGGCAGAGCGGACAGCGGCGACGATGTAGACGGGTTTCATGATGAGGTGTGGGGGATGGAGGTGTGGAAGTTTGGATGTACGAGGGTGTGACGCGGAAAGCGTCGGCGTTGCTCAGAGACTTCGGCAGAAAGTTCTCCTCCTGGACAGGAGGGGACAGGGGTGGTCGACCGTCGCAGCTACATGCTGGATCGTGCTCGTCAGGTCTACCCCCTCCCGCTACGCGGACTCCCTCCCCGTTTTCACGAGGACGGGCTCTGTCCAGGGGGAGAGCTTGTCGGTGGAGCGTCTTCAGTGTCAGATGGTTCGAACGCTTTCATCCAGGCGGCCTGGGCCTGGAACGTCTCGCGCATCGCGTCTTGCCAGGAGGCCATCATCTCGGAGGCGACCTCCGTGGCTTCGGCGGCCGAGGCGTTCGACTGGTGGAGGCGTTCGAGGCGGGCCTCGGCGTCCTCGAGCTTGCGACGGAGTTGCTCGGTGCGGTCGAGGAGGTCGAGGTAGCGCTGGCGCGGGACCATGCCGATGGCGCGGTACCACTGCTCCGTGGCGGGCTCGTCGGCGTCTTCCCCAGCCGAGGGAAGCGCCGCCCCGCGTGCGATCTCAACCCACGCCTTCGCCGCCTCGCCCGCGCCCTCGGCGACGAGCCGCTGCCAAGCGTCAAACGGGTTCAGGGCGTCGGACATGGGAGGGTCGGGGTCTGAGCGAGTACGAAGATGAAGGGTGGGAGTGCTTGAGCGTGTGTAGACATGTTCTGAGGTCTGGACGAGGGACCTCTCTCACACCCTCATACACCCCCACCCATAAACTCACGTATGGTGGCCGCCGTTGACGGCGACGGTCTCGCCGGTGATGAAGCTACCCGCTTCCGGCGAGAGCAGGAACGCGCAGGCCCAGGCGATCTCCTCGGGCTTGCCGAAGCGCCGCATCGGGATCTGGCGGATGATCTTCTCCTGCACCTTCTCCGGGATCGGCTTGAGCATGTCCGTCTCGATGAAGCCGGGCGCGACCGTGTTGGCGCGGACGCCGTAGCGCGCGCCTTCGAGCGCGAGCGCCTTCGCCAGCGAGATCACGGCGCCCTTCGAGGCGGCGTAGTTGGCCTGCCCGATGTTGCCCCGCTCGCCCACAATCGACGAGATGAAGACGAGGGCGCCTTCCTTGCGCTCGTACATCTTGGGGAGCACCGCCTGGACGGCGTTCCAGGAGCCGGTCAGGTTGATGTCGATGACCTGGTCCCAGTCCTCCTGCGTGAGGTTGGGCGCGAGGCCGTCGCGCGTGATGCCCGCGTTGCAGACGACGCCGTAGACGGGGCCGAGTTCGGCCTCGACCTGCTCCATCATGGCGGCCATCTCGTCGGGCTTGGTGACGTCGGCCTGGATGGGGAGCGTCCCGGCCTCGCCGGGGCTGCTGCGGTAGTTGTAGGCGACCTTCGCGCCGAGGTTTTCGAGGAGCGCGACGATGGCCGCGCCGATTCCACGGTTGCCGCCGGTGACGACGACCACTTTGTCTTCGAATCCGAGCATGGTCGGAGAGAGCGTTGGTTGAGAGAGCAGGGACCCGCGCCGACTCGCTGCCACGAGGACGGGCTCGGGGGGTGAAGAAGACGATGCTGCCACACCGTCGGCGCGCTCACCCCGGCGCGCGGTAGTCGGAATCTAGCGCTCTTTGAGCCAGTTGGCGATGAGCGGCGGGAGTGTCTTCTGGACCTTGCCGCTGACATACATCCCGATGTGGCCCACGGGGAAATTCGCCTCGGTGTAGTCGTTCGTCCCGACGAGCCCGGCGAGCGCCTTCGACGACGCGGGAGGGACGAGGTGATCGGCGTCGGCGTAGACGTTGAGCACCGGCATCGTGAGGTTGCCGAGATCCACCGTGTCGTCGCCGACCTCGAATTCGCCCGTCATGAGCTTGTTGTCGCGGTAGGCCTGCTTGATGAACGAGCGCCATGTCTCGCCCGCCTGGTCGGGGCTGTCGAAGATCCACTTCTCCATGCGGAGGAAGTTGAGCAGCTTGCGCTCGTCGTCAAGCACGTCGACCATCTCGACGTACTTCTGGAAGAACAGTGTGAACGGCTTCAGCATCAGGTAGCCGAAGTTCATCAGGTCGCCGGGCACGTTGCCGAGCGCGTCGGCCATGAGGTCGGCGTCCATGTGGCGGCTCCACGCGTTGAGCAGACCGGAATCCGACGTCGCCTCGATGTGGAAGTCGACAGGCGCGACCATCGTGACGAGGTTCTTGACCTTCTCGGGGTGCAGCGACGAGTAGCACATCGAGAAGACGCCACCCTGGCAGATGCCGAGCACGTTGATCGCTTCCTGGCCGCTCGCCGCGCGGATATGGTCGACGGCGTCGTCGAGGTAGCCGTTGATGTGGTCGTCGAGCGTGTCGTAGCGGTCGGCACGCGTCGGGTAGCCCCAGTCGATGAGGTAGACATCGAGGCCCGCGGCGAGCAGGCTGCGCACGAGGGAGCGGTTCTCCTGGAGGTCCACCATGTACGGCCGGTTGACGAGCGCGTACGTGATGAGGAGCGGGACGGGGTGCGGGTTGTCTACCTGCGGCGCGTAGCGGTAGAGCACCACGCGGCCGTCGCGCCAGACGGCTTCCTTCGGCGCGGTGCCGATCTGGATGTCGGCGGTGTCGATGCCCTGGAAGGCGCGCACGCCGGTGGCGAGCTTCTGGTTGAGGTCCGTCAGTTCGCGGACGGCGGCCGGGGCGAAGTCAGG
>JBCCRG010000140.1:0-8529 GCA_039208155.1 Bacteroidota bacterium
CTGCTGCGCGCCGAGATAGACGAAGAGCGCGATGAAGAGCAGGAACGGGTTGAACGACACGAGCCCGAGAAAGACGAGCAGGATGGCCATCCCCTGCCCCACGCTCGCTGCGATCTGGGTCGCTCGCGGGTAGTCGAGCTTGAGCGCGAGCAGGGCCCGGAGCACGCGCCCGCCGTCCATCGGAAACGCCGGGAGCAGGTTGAAGACGAGGAGCGCCACGTTGATCCACATGACGCTCGGCAGGAAGTACTCGGCTGGAGCCGCGAGCCCGCCGAACTCCTCGAACGCAGGTAGGCTGCCGCGCACGGCGAGATACCCGCCCGCGATCAGCGCCGCGATGACGAAGTTGACCACGGGCCCCGCGAGCGCGACGACGAGTTCCTGGCTCGGCTTCTCGGGAATGCGCTCCAGGCGCGCGACGCCGCCGATCGGATACAGCGTGATGTCGCGCGTGGGGACGCCGTAGCGCCGCGCGGCGAGTGCGTGACCGTATTCGTGCAGGACCACGCAGCCGAACACCGCCAGGATCAGCCCGACGCCTGCGAGCGCCGTGGCGAGGTCGTTGCCGCTGAGGACATAGTAGGCGAACGCCCCTACGATGAGCAGCAGAAACGTCCAGTGCAGGAAGACATCGATGCCAGCGAACCGGCCGACGCGCAGCGAGCCGCCCATGACGACGCGAAGGTAGTGAAGCCCGAGGGTAGGGCTTCACCCAACCGCCCGATGCCTCGGTTTGTTCGGCAGCATGCGGATCTCAGAGACTCCCAGCCGTCCCGTCTGTCGGGCAGACACGGTGCCAGCTCGTGGTGGCGCGCAGCATGCCTGACGGCTTCACTCGGATGTGTTGCGTAGGGCGTGTTGACCTCGATCCGATACGCAACACGCCCTGCGCACCATCTGCTGTGACGCCGAATCCGCCAGCATTGCCGTGCGCTAGCGTTAGACGATCTCGACGAGTTCGAGCGCGAACGTGAGGTCTTCGCCCGCGAGCGGATGGTTGGCGTCGAGCAAGACCGTGTCGTCACCGACTTCGACGACGCGGACGGGCACGTGCTGGCCCTCCGGCGTCTGAAGGTGAAGCTCCTGCCCCACCTCCGGCACGACCCCGGCGGGGAACTGGTCGTGGCCGACCTCGATCACCATCTCCGGGCGCGGCTCGCCGTAGGCTTCGGCAGCCGGGATCACGACCGTCTTCGTCGCGCCGACCGCCATGCCCGCCACGGCCGCGTCGAAGCCAGGGATGACCTGCCCGCTGCCGAGGGTGAATTCGAGCGGGGTGCGGCCCTCGGACGAGTCGAACTGGGTGCCGTCGGCGAGGGTGCCGGTGTAGTGGATGCGGACGGTCTGGCCGTTGGTAGCGGTGGACATAAGAGCAACAGGAGTCGGGGAAGGAAGCGACGCGCGGCATGTCGGGCCGCCGGGCGAGTCGGCACGAGACAGCGCAGCGGCTGTTCCGCCCGCGTTCGCCGCCTGCCCGCTCTTCGCCCCGACTTCGCCCGCCCGAACGACGGAGCCTCTGCCGTGACGCGCCTGAGCGGTTTGCCCGAGAGGAAAACGTCGACGTGCCGCACCTTCCAGGGAATTCCTCCGTCTGAGTGCGGAACGCCGTATTCTCAGAGACGCCTCCGCCTCACTCCGGGCTCATCCGCGCGCGCCTGGAGGCCCTTACGATTATCACCGCTTGCCGCCATGCTTCGCTCTGCCGCTCTCTTCGCCCTCGCGCTTTTCCTTGCCATGCCCCTCGCCGCGCAGGACGCGACGCTGACCTACCAGACGCCCGCGCCCGAGCTGGCACAACTCGTCGACGCGCCGGCCTCGCCCGTTGTCTCGCTGAGCCCTGACCGGACGATGATGGCCGTCCTCGAACGCCCGGGCCTGCCGGGCATCGAGGAGATGGCGCAGCCGGAGATCGGGCTGGCGGGGATCCGCATCAACCCGCGTCTCAACGCGCCTGGCCCGACGCGGATCTACTCGCTGCGCGGCCTCGGCTTCCGCGCCGTCGATGCCGAGGGCGACGCGCGTCCGGTGACGGGCCTCCCCGAGAACCCGCGCATCCGCAACATCGACTGGAGCCCCGACGGCGCATACGCGGCGTTCACGCTCGACCGCGCGACGCACATCGAGTTGTGGGTGGCGAACGTCGCGGATGGCACAGCGAAGCAGTGGATCGAGACGCCGGTCAACGACGCGGCCCCGGGCTCGCCGTTCGAGTGGCTGCCCAACAGCGCAGGCGTCGTTGTGCGCGTGATCCCTGACGGACGTGGCGCTGCGCCTGAGGAAGCCGTCGTCCCGACCGGCCCGGTCGTGCGCGAATCGACCGGCGAGGCGGCCCCGGCGCGGACCTATCAGGACCTCCTCGAAAACGCCCACGACGAGGCGCTCTTCGAGCACTACGTCACGAGCCAACTCGTCGTCGCGGGCCTCGACGGCACGACGCGGATGCTGGGCACGCCGAGCCTCAACATCGACCTCGCGCCGTCGCCGGACGGGCGGTTCCTGCTCACGGAGACGATCACGCCGCCGTACTCCTACCTCGTCCCGTGGTCGCGCTTCCCGCGCACAATCGTGGTGCACGACCTCGCCTCGGGCGATGTGGTCCACACGGTGGCGGAGTTGCCGCTTGCCGAGCGCATCCCCATCGCGTTCGGCTCCGTGCGAACGGGTCCGCGCTCGGTGCAGTGGCGCGCCGACGCGCCCGCGACGCTCGTCTGGACGGAGGCGCAGGACGGCGGCGACGCCGGGGCCGAGGCCGAGATTCGCGACCAACTCTTCGTCCACGCCGCCCCGTTCGACGGCGCGCCGACGCCGTGGACCGAGCTGTCGCTCCGCTTCTCCAGCCTCACCTGGGGCGACGACGACACCGCCATCGTCTACGAATACTGGTGGGCCGACCGCGCGCTCCAGGTCCACCGTCTCCAGCCGGGCACGCCCGACGCCGACCCCGAGTTGCTCTTCGCCTACTCGTTCGAGAACCGCTACGACAACCCCGGCAGCCCGATGACCGTCCCGAACGAGGCCGGCTACCGCGTGCTGCTTTTGGATGGCGACGCCATGTTCCTCACCGGGCAGGGCGCGTCGCCCGAGGGCAACCGCCCGTTCGTCCGCCGCTTCGACCTGAGCGACAAAGAGACGACGGAGCTCTTCCGCTCCGAGGCTCCTTACAACGAGCGCCCCGTCGCCTTCCTCGACGCCGCGTCGACGCAGCTCCTCACGAGCCGCGAGACGACGACGGAGCCTGCGAACTACGTCATCCGCGACCTCGATGCGGGCACGGACCGCACCATCACGGCCTTCCCGCACCCGTATCCGGACCTTGCCGCCGTGCAGAAGGAGACCATCGAGTATGAACGCGCCGACGGCGTCCCGCTCTCGGCCACGCTCTACCTCCCGCCGGGCTACGACGCCGAGCGCGACGGCCCGCTCCCGACGCTCGTCTGGGCCTACCCCCGCGAGTACAAGTCGGCCAGCGCCGCCGGGCAGCGCTCCGACTCGCCCTACCAGTTCACGCGCGTGAGCTACTGGGGCGCGGTGCCCTACGTCACGCGCGGCTACGCCGTCCTCGACAACGCGGCCTTCCCAGTCGTCGGCGAAGGCGAGGCGGAACCGAACGACAGCTTCCGCGAGCAGCTCGTGGCGAACGCCGAGGCCGTGATCGCCGAGGGCGTCCGGCGCGGGGTCGTGGACGCTGAACGCGTCGCCGTCGGGGGCCACTCCTACGGCGCATTCATGGTGGCGAACCTGCTCGCCCACTCCGACCTCTTCCGCGCGGGCCTCGCCCGGAGCGGGGCATACAACCGCACGCTGACACCGTTCGGCTTCCAGCGCGAGGAGCGCACCTACTGGGACGCGCCCGACCTCTACGCCTACATGAGCCCGTTCATGCACGCCGACAAGATCGACGAGCCGATCCTGCTCATCCACGGGCAGGCCGACAACAACCCGGGCACGTTCACGCTCCAGAGCGAGCGGCTCTACGGCGCGCTCAACGGCCTCGGCGGCACCGCGCGTCTCGTGCTGCTCCCCGCCGAGAGCCACGGCTACCGCTCCCGCGAGTCGATCCTGCACATGCTCTGGGAGCAGGACCAGTGGATGGAGACCTACGTCAAGCAGGCCGAAGTCACCATGAGCGCCCCGGTCGAAGCAGAGGCGGACGGGACGGACGAGCCGTAGGCGCCTACCGCTGCAACACGTTCGGGAGGATCCGCCCCACGACCTCGGGGCGGAGTTCGATGCCGCCTGCGATCACGCGGCCGTCGGCTCCCACGAGCACCATCTTGGGCAACGACCCCAGCGCGAAGGTCTCTTTGATGGCCTCCGTCGCTGGGGTCTCCGGTTCGAGGTAGGCGTGGTGCCACGGCATCGGCCACCGCTCCAGGTCCACTTCGTCCCGACTGAGGTCGAGCGAGACGCTGACGATCTCGAAGCCGCGCGCTCGGTGGACTTCGTAGAGCTCCGCGAGGGCGTCGCGCTCGGCGAGGCACGGCGCGCACCACATCGCCCAGAAATCGATCAGGTAGACGCGGCCCGCGAAGTCTTCGGGCACGAACGCGCCGCTGCCCTCCAGCTTGGGAAACGCGAACGACGGAATGGGCTCGCCGGGGCGTACGGCGCGGTCCTGCGCGAACTCCACCAGCGCGCGGCTCCCCCAATACGATCCCGCCGCTTTTTCGCGCACGAAGTCGAGATAGCGCACGATGCGCTCGGTATCGCCAGCGAGCCTGGCACGACCAAGCGCCGTGTAGACCACGCCTGTGACCGAAAGCGGATCGGGCTGGCCGATCACGAACTGCTCAATGTAGTCCGCATGCGCCTCGGGATCGTTCGTCGCGTCGATGGTGCGCAGCAGCAGGTAGCGTTCGCCCGACGCCATCCAGGACGGGGTGTCGGGAGGAAGCCGTCGCAGCGCTGCCTCAGCAGAATCGGCGCTCAGGCCCGCCCCACCACGCAGGGATTCAGCGAGACGCTGGATCGTGACGGCGTCGGCCATCGCTGGGTCTAGCGTATCGGGATCGCTAGCCAACCGCTCCCCACGAACGAGCCGAGCAAACCACGCGGGCCGCGAGTCCGACTGCCTGAAGTCCAACTGTAGACGCCCGTGCCATGCCTCCCCAGTGGACGACGGCGTATACTGCAGATCGGCCTCCACCATCTCGGGGCGATCTACGAACAGGGCGACCTCCGGACCACCGACTGCTGTCGTGTCGCGCATGACGCGCAGCAGATGCACACCGACGCGGTCTAAGCCGAACTGGTACCGCCCCGACGCGTCCGTCTCGAACGCATCGATGACCACCCGGGGCCGCGCGCCGTTGTTGGCCAACACCTGCACGGTGACATCGGCGTACGGCCGCCCCAGCGTGTCGAGGACGGTACCGTACAGCGACACTGGCTGCGCCAGCGCCGGGACGGTCGCGAGCAGTGCGATGCAGAATGACCATTTCATATAGACAGGCAGGGTACGTGAACGGGAGACTGTGCAACCGTTTTCCATCGACACCCAACATAGGCGGACGTTGCTGATTCTTGCGCGCCGCGATGCTGCCACCATATTTGTCGACACAGCCGATCGTCGCACTAGACATAGGCCCGCTTGGCAGCACTGCTCGTCGGTGCAGAGAGCCGCTTTAGAAGCGACGAGGAGTTTTGCGGCGGGCCGCTGCTTCCGACATTTCCTCGTCAGAGAGATCGCCGCGCAATAGAGCGCCTCTTATCGGCGCAAGGCAAGGGGACCATCGAACCAGGCGGGATCAGCCCGAACGGTCCGGGAGGTATCGCTGCAACTCCGGGACCGACGTCATGACTGCGTTATAAAAGATGTTGTAGACGATCTGGGTGTCGCCCGAGTTGTAGTACCCAGCGGTGAAGACGGCCACCAAGTCGTACTCGGGCACGACAAAGATGACCTGTCCGCCGTTGCCCCGAGCTGAGATCACGTCCACGGCCTCGCCGTCCGACCCGCCGTAGCGGAGGGTGTTTCGCCACCAGAGGTAGCCGTACGGCTCTCCGTTGATCTGGGTGCGCGGCTCCACCGAGCGCTCGATCCACTCGGCGGGCACGACCTGCTCTGCGCCCCAGCGACCCTCGTTGAGGACGAGCAGGCCCACCTTTGCCATGCCCTGCGGGGTGAGGAGCAGGTGTCCGCCTGTATCAACCTTTCGCTCGTCATCGAACCGCGCCCAGCGGTAGTTCTGGATGCCCAGCGGATCGAACAGCGCGTCCGCTGCGAACTCGGCGAAGTCCTGCCCGGCCCCTTGCGAGATGGCCTCCCCCAAGGCCACGACGCCGCCTGTGCAATACCTCGTTGTGTCACCAGGCGCGTAGGGACGCTCCAGCGCGAGGAAGTACGCGACCCAGTCGTCCGACCGATACATCCGGTCCTCCTGCCCCCGCGTCGAGCGGTCCCCGTCGTCGCAGTCCAGCCCGCTGCTCATCGTGAGCAGGTGACGGAGTTGGATGTCGTCTTTGTCGCGGACGTCCGGGTAGGCACCGGCGAGGTAGTCCATGAGCGGTGCATCCGCACCTGCCAGCGCCCCACGCTCGATGGCGACGCCCGTGAGGAGGGACGTGATGCTCTTGGTGGCGGAGCGCAGGTCGTGGGGGTTGTCTCGGCCGAACCCGTTGTAGTACCGCTCGAACACGAGCAGGCCGTTCCGGACGACCAGCATGCTGTGGAGCTTGTGGTCGGCCTCCTCCTCGAAGTGCCGCGAGACGCGGCTGAGATACGCGAGGTCCAGCCCGACGGCCTCCGGCGTGCCCTCCGGAAGCGGGGCGTCCATCGCGACGGGATCCACGATGCCGACGACGGAGGAGCATCCAGAGGCGATCAGCGTCAAGAGGAGGAGGGAGCGCACCATGCTAGAAGGGAGGTGTAGGAATGGAGACTGAGCCGCGAGGTCCAGCAGCAACGCGCCTGGCAGGGCCTCTGACCAACGACCTCAGGCCCTAGCTGAACGCCTGGGCCGTGGTGCCCTACCCCCTGCTTCGTTGCAATCAGCACCCAGGTTGCGGCCGCGTCTGCCGGTAGGCGGTAGCGCCTGGCAGAACCGAGCCCGACGACACTGAGCGGCGAATTCGCCGCGTAGGACGACCTGCCGCTGTGCTTGACTGCTTCCTCATCGGCCTCGAATCGCAGTGCGAGCAGGTTGCGAGCCACCCTCGAAGCTAGCGATCACTGGCGGTGATTCGGCACGAAGGCCGCGTCGGTGCTCGGGCAGCGCGAGGAAACTGGAGCTCTTCGTTGGCCTGAGAGGTGGGTTCTACAGACCTGGCATTACGGACAGGCTAACAGCTTCTGGTAAATGATCGAGCGGGCCGACTCGTCACTATCGAAACGCTCGAACAAGCCCAGACGATAGAGGCGCTCGTTCATAGTCATTCCGCCGATTCGGTCGATGACCTCTTCCCTAAAACGCGACCATGCCACGAACGCCCGTTCGCGCTCGGTCTCGCTCTTTATCTCCACAGTTCCAAAGTATCGTTCCACGGTTGCAGACAGATCAGCCACCGTTGCCTCGGTGGTTTTCCACTCATGCAGGAGTTGGCCTAACTGACGGACGTTTGGATCGATCCACATTCTTCGGAACTGAGACGCCAGCTCATCAAGAGTCATCTTTCGTAAGCCGTAGAACAGAGTGACGCTCAACCGCACAGGGCTGACGGCACGGTAACAGAACGAAGCGAGAGTAGCGCCGGGGTTCGGGCGAGCAAAGAGCGCTGGAGCCCTTCGTCGGCTTGCAGCGGCGGGTTATACCGCACGGACGCGCAGGCGACCTAGCTTGTGCCGGAGCGCAGAGCCTTCTCGGCTGCTGCTCTCAAGCGCCCGAGCCGGTTCCACCAACCAGGCCATCCGGTTCCCTCAACGTAGACGTCACCGAGCCACTTGGGATGGCAGCGTTGAATGATAGCGTCTAGTGCTTTGGCTCCCGCTTCGGGATCCCGGGTCTGATCTAGCAATCCCTCCAGCTCCTCTGCGAGGTCGGGGCGTCCTCCCTGCCGCAGCGAGCCGATGATGCTGCGCGCCTCGCGCTCAAGCACCGTTTCATTCATTTGGCAGGGAAGTCGCAGTGCGGTATAACCAGTGATTCGGTGTCGTTAGGACACATAGTACTCACCACGAAGCTCAGATCAAACAACAGCGTGGGCACGGCATAGCGGACTACGCGGCGGCACCCTATGCGGCAGCCTCGGCCAACTCCTCGTCGAGGTTGTACTTCTTGCGCTTCTCCCAGAGCGTCTTCTTCGAGATGCCCAGCAGCCGCGCCACGTCGGCGTAGGACGAGTTCGAGCGGACAGTGAGGATATGGCGGATGTACTCGTGCTCAAGGTCTTCGAGCGAGCCGCCGGAGCGGAAGCGGAAGTAGCCGTCGGCGTCGTCCGTGTCGAGGCCATCGGCCTTGAGCAGGATGAGGTCCTTGGCCTCGATCTTCTCGCCCTGCGCGAAGATCATCGCGCGTTCGAGCACGTTGCGCAGCTCACGGACGTTGCCCGGCCAGTCGTGGGCAAGCAGCTTCTCCTCGGCCTCCGTCGTGA